>NZ_JACJFH010000036.1:0-43454 GCF_014164495.1 Pseudoalteromonas sp. SG41-5
TATTGACAAGGACACTTGTCCGTATAATGACACAATAGATTTAGGTAGCAGGTGCTAGGTAGTTCCAAGCACCTAAAACCTAGTTCCTTTAGTATTAAGCCTTTGCAGTCAAAATTGCACGCAACGGCGCTGGGTAACCTTCAATGGTTTTACTAGTATCGTTTGGATCTAAAAAGTCGATCAGGGACTCGTTTTCCATCCAATCTGATTTACGTTGTTCTTCAAGCGTTGTAATAGCGCAGTCTTTCACTTGCACATCTTTAAAACCAACACGTTCCATCCAGAGTTTTAGCGCTGCCGTGCTCGGAATAAACCACACGTTACGCATCTTCGCATAGCGGTCAGTGGGCACGAGTACTGTGTTTTCATCGCCTTCAATGACTAAGGTTTCAAGCACTAATTCACCACCTGGGCGAAGCTGCGCTTTTAATTGTGCTAAAAAGTCGATAGGGGAACGACGATGATAAAGCACACCCATCGAAAACACCGTATCAAAGGCTTTTAACTCAGGCAGGGCTTCAACACCTAGCGGTAATAAATGCACGTTTTCATCTGGGTTAAAGTGTTTGATGGCTTGAAACTGACATAAAAATAAATCAGACGGATCAATGCCAACCACAAACTCAGCGCCTTCACCGCGCATCCGCCATAAGTGATAGCCAGAGCCACAGCCGATGTCTAAAACCGTGCGGCCTTTTAGCGGCTCAATGTGCGGTAATAAACGGTCCCACTTCCAATCGCTGCGCCATTCAGTATCAATTTCAATACCGTGTAGGCTGAAAGGGCCTTTACGCCATGGCATCATTCGTTTTAATAAGTGTGTAACTTGTTTTTGTTCGCCGTCGGTCATTTCGCCAGGGGCACCAATTTCAACTTTGTCGATAATATTGACGTGTTTGGTCGCCACTTCAGGCAAGTTTTTTAACACTTTCTGCCATTTTGGTAAATCACCGTGACTGGCCTCTAATTGCCAGTGTTTTAATTGGCTAGGTAGCGTTTCCAGCCAGTGACTTAGCGGACTTTGTGCGATTGCGGCGTAAAATTGGTTAAACCATTGAGACATTGAATTACTCTTTATATTTGTTACTTGATTGCTACCAGTGAGCAAAAATTAAAACATTGATACCATACTTGGGTTTGGCTAAAGCCAATATCGGTAAGTCGAGAAAGGTGAGCATTTAAAGTATCTGGGCGCATTACATTCTCAATGGCGGTACGTTTTTGGCTAATTTCTAATTCAGAATAACCATTGTGGCGTTTAAAATCGTGGTGCAAGTCAATCAGCAAGTTATCGCATTGCTCGTTCTCGCCTTTGATTTTTTCGCTTAACAGCAATACACCACCGGGTTTTAAATTCGCGTATATTTTTTCAAGCACGGCTTGGCGCTGTGCGGGTGGAATAAACTGTAAAGTAAAGTTCATGGCGACCACTGACGCGTTTTCAATATTTAGCTCATTAATATCACCAAGCGTCACTGTAACAGGTACTTCTGAGCGAAAGCCGTGCAAATGTAATTTACAGCGCTCAACCATGGCTTGTGAATTATCAACGGCAATAATATGGCAATTATCAGTGCGGATATTACGGCGCATGCTTAATGTTACTGCGCCAAGGGAACAGCCCAAATCATAAAGGTTTGAATTGCTTTGCGCGTATTCACCGGCCAATTTACCCATCGTACTAACAATGGTTGCATAACCCGGAACTGAGCGCTGGATCATATCTGGGAAAACTTCTACTACATGTTGGTCAAAGCTAAAGTCTTTAACCGCTTGCTCAGTGGCATAAATGCTGTCTTTTATGTTCACACAAACAGTCTCTTGAAAAATAATAGGGTTATTTTAGCATTTTATGCTGGATAGTCAGTGATAATTTCAGTAGCTTGGCTAGAATAATGAATAACAAGTAGAAAAAGAGAAGTTTATGAGCAAAAGTAAAGTGATCAGCACAGATGATATATTGGCAACCCTTTGTCATTCTGTAACGAGTGTATTGTCATCGGCAAGTGGTAATAGTATTAGCTACTCAGCAATGGTACAAAAAATAACCCGCACCTGTATGCGTCCTGATATCGGTTGTTTTGTGTTATTTGATGGCGGATTTACAGGACTGGTAATTACTAATTTCACCTCGCAAGCGGCGATGGAGATTTATCATGATTACATGCGTAATATGGGGATGCCTGAAGAAGAACTCGCTCACAGTCATTTATCGGACGACGTCTCAAATGTACTCGGTGAATTGATGAACCAAATCGTTGGTGATTTTACTTCAAAGGTACGCGAGCAGTTACATACTTCAATTACCCAAAATCAACCGAAGATGATGGCCATCAATAAGCAAGTACAGATTTCGGTCGATACTACGATGGATAGACCGCAAGCACGGCGCGTGACATTTACCACCAGTAAACAAAATATCTTTTATTTAGAATTAGCAATGGATAAAACTGAGTTTATCAAATTGCACGATTTTGATATTGCTGAAGCTATTGACCCAGATGACATCATTGAAAACGAAGCAAAGCATAAAGCAGAAAAACAAAAAGCTGCTGATGATGCTGCTAAAGCAAGTGATTTAGATGACGACTTTATGGCAGAACTTGGTTTATAAAGCTACCAAGCTTTAAGCTTTAAATAACACAACAAAAGCGCGAGTTTACCTTGCGCTTTTTGGTTTGTGGGGAGTTGGTTGCTTTAAGGGATTACTGATAAACCTCGTTGCAATATAAGAAGTAAGCAATGTTAGCGATAATGAGTTAAATGTAACTTTCTTATACCTTCAAGAATTAATGTGACGACCGCAAGCAAAATAGCTATGTACGTAAGCCAATCCTTTTGGTTGATAGTCTCGCCTAAAAGAATCGCCACTATTAATAGCAGCACAGGCTCAACATAAACGAGTAAACCAAAAAGGCTTAAATTTAAATAGGGGGCAGATAGGGATTGAAACGAAAGCGCTAGAGCACTAATCCCCCCAAGTCCTACTACTAAATAAAGCAATGTTAAATTTACGGTTAACTCCGTGACAACTTGTCCATTGGCAAAGATAAAATAACAGGCTATGGGAAGGCTCAAGAGCATATCAACCCATGTGCAACCAATGTTATTAGTGTTTGTTTTTTTTCGTAGCCAAAAATAAATAGGGTAACCTATGCATACAACCCAAACCGGCCACAAAAATGATTGAGAAACAATTAATAGATTTAAAATCGCTATGAGAGCAAATAAACATGCTACTTTTTGATGCGGGGTTAAACGCTCTTGAAAAGCAAGCCGTCCGATAATTACCATAGTAATTGGCATGATAAAGTAGCCTAATGAAACCGCTAAACCATATCCATTTACGGGTGCCCACATGAATAGCCATAATTGTACACCAACTAAAAAAGATGAAAGGAGCCGTGTTAGCCAAAAATACTTTTCATATCGCACCCTCGTATATATGCCCAGTACTAGTGGCCAGTAACCTTTTAGTAGAATAAAAACAGTTAAAAATGGCACCGTAAATAAAACCCGCCAACCATATGTTTCTTGACCTTGAAGTTCATTTAACAGTGAAGTGTAAGCAAACATTAGTGCAAAAAGTGCTGATGAAATTATATTTAAAGTAACTCCCAATGAAGTTTTAGTAGAGTTTTGCATAGTCGGTATATAGAAGAGATTAGGTGTGTATATTTTATTTCAATACCATTGATAAATGGGCTCTAAAAAAGTACTGTTTGCGAGAAAATTTATCACCTTGAGATATTATGAAACTAGATCGCTATGACTATGCACTTTTAGAATTAGTCCAGAAAGATTGCCAAACTCCACTTCGAAAACTGGCTGAAGCGGTACATCTATCAACCGCCTCGGTGCAGCGCCGTATCCATAAACTCAGGGAAAATGGTTATATTGTATCAAATGTGGCGATTTTAGACCCCGATAAGCTAAATCAAGTTATCACTATTTTAGTAGAAGTGGAGGTTAACAGGACACATATTTCTGAGCTTGAGCTACTAAAGCAACGTTTTTCAGGTCCTGAAGTGCAGCAATGCTATTATGTTACGGGTGCAGCCGATTTTGTACTGATATTAGTTGTGCCTAATATGCAGCGCTTTCAAGAGATTTGTGATAAGTTTTTTCATGAGAACGATAATATCAAATCATTTAGAACCACCGTTGTACTAGAACGCGTTAAATCGAGTTTAAATGTGCTTTAAATACACTTGTGGTGACAATCAATTATTTTATGATGGAATGATTTATATTTTTGAATAACTGACTCAAAATATTTTTGTTCAGATAGTGGATGAAAATCTGCAATTGCCTAGCGTATAACCCAAGTGGTTTATAAAACCACTTGGGTTATAGCAATTGAGTGTTTAGCGGATAATCATTTGTTCACGCTCAGGGCCCACAGACACCATACTTACAGGTACTCCCATCAGTGCTTCGATGCGTTCTACATAATGCTGCGCTGCAGCAGGCAGACTGTCGAAGGTACGACAACCGGTAATATCTTCATCCCACGCTGGCATGCTTTCATAGATTGGCGTTAAAGCCGCTGTTTGTGGCCAAATAGGGTTCTCGCTGTGATCGCCTGCATAACCAACGCAGATTTTTAAATCTTTCATGCCAGATAGGCAATCAATTTTGGTTAAAGCGATTTCAGTGGCTGCTTGTAATTCAACACCGTTACGGGT
This sequence comes from Pseudoalteromonas sp. SG41-5, assembly GCF_014164495.1. NCBI lineage: Bacteria > Pseudomonadati > Pseudomonadota > Gammaproteobacteria > Alteromonadales > Pseudoalteromonadaceae > Pseudoalteromonas > Pseudoalteromonas sp. SG41-5. The sequence goes on from NZ_JACJFH010000036.1 coordinate 4,689, forward strand.
GGCAACTGCATCAAAATAACCCATATCACGTGGGCGGCCAGTCACTGCGCCATATTCGTTCGCGCTTTCACGAAAATTGTCTTGCTCTGCCATGGCGGTAACGAGTGTACCTGTACCAACAGATGAGCTAAATGATTTAGCCACAGCGATAACACGCTCAGGGCGCAAAGCTGGCAGCCCGCTGCCAATTCCTGCATAGGCAGCAGTCACGTTTGATGATGTAGTATACGGGTATTCGCCGTAAACTAAATCGCGGCCTGCGCCTAGTTGCGCTTCAAACAATAAGTTGGCATCTTGCTTTTGCAGTGCTTTTAAAGGCTCTGTTACATTACAAATAAATTCACGCCAAGGAGCGCTGACAGCTAATAACCACTCAGTCATTTGTTCAGCTGTTTGTGAAAAATCACAGCTTGGGTAAAGGGCTTTTAGCTGTGGCATTTTCCAATCCAGCATAAATTGAATACGCTCTAATAAAACGTCTGGCTGATTTAACCAGCCAACTAAAATGCCTTTTTTCATTACTCGGTCGCCGTATGCAGGTGCAATTCCTTGACGAGTAGAGCCGTAAGCGGCATCGCCTAAGCGCACTTCTTCGAGGGTATCTTCAAGGGCGTGTAATGGTAAGCATAACGTTGCACGATCAGAAATAAATAATTTTACATCAACACCGGCGGCGTTAACTTCGGCTATTTCTTCGCTTAATGCGCCAGGGCTTATTACCATGCCTGGGCCTAGTACTGCAATACAATCAGGATTAAAAATACCGCTTGGTAATTGGTGTAGTTTAAACGTACCAAAGTCATTCACAACGGTATGTCCGGCGTTGTTACCACCTTGAAAGCGAATGCTCGCAGATGCGTTCTCAGCTAGAAAATCGACGATACGGCCTTTGCCTTCATCACCCCAGTTTGCACCTACAACAACAATTGACGGCATAATTTAATCTCCAAATTGATTGAACGAATATGGTATGCGCTCTATTAAAATAAGAGAAATTAATTATAATTATTATCTTGATAAGAATTTCATATCGATTTCACACCATTAAGGTCATAAAGATGCTAGATATTCACTGGTTAAAAACTTTTGTCACATTGGCTGAGTTAAAGCACTTTGGTAAAACAGCCAATGCGCTGCATATGACACAGCCAAATGTTAGCTTGCATATTAAGCAGTTAGAAAAAACGACACGGGTTAAACTGATAGAACGTAATCCCTTTAGTTTGACCCAAGCAGGTTTACGGCTATTAGAGTCTGGACAAAAAACCTTATGGGAATTACAGGTTTGCCAATCTGACTTAAATGCGATTAATGATCTCAGCCAAGGCACACTGACAATTGCCGCCAGTGATATAATTTCTCGTTTATTGTTGATTGAGCCTTTTCAGCTTTTTAAGCGCCAGTTTCCTGGCATTGACTTTACTTTGCTCAATACAACGTCTTCTCAAGCGTCAGCATTGGTTAAAAGTGCTGAAGCTGATTTAGGGTTTGTGATTGCCCAAAAAGAAAGTGAGCCGCTGCATTTTACGCAATTACAGCAGATAAAATGGTGTGCATTAGGTAATCATTTAAAGTTATGGCAGCAAGCCAAAAACGATAACAATGTTACACTGACTGAGCCGCCAACATTAATCTTACTCGGCCATGATACGCGAACTCGAGACTTGCTCGATAGTGCCTTGCCATCTTTAAACTTACCAAATTACCGGGTGATGGAAGTGGGCAGTGTGGATGCGCAAATTGATTGGGCTGAAGCGGGGTTTGGCGTTGCCATCGTGCCAGAGTTTTCCCTGCGCAGTAAAGCAAATCTAACTACTACAGTGACCGCATTACCGCAATTTCCAACTACCAGTTTAGGTTATATAGTGAGGCAAAATCAGGTACTTTCAAAAGCGATAAAGCAATTGCTACATTGGGTCAATGAAGAGATCTCCCGTACTCATCTTGCATAGTATTTATATGTTCACTGTTCGGTTATGTACTTTGTGATTCAGTTATTTTTATGTGTAAGGGTTTTTACCTTCAGCTACTAATACACAAAAAATCCGTAAATCTAATTCGAGTTGATGGTAGCTTGGCTCCATGTGGCAGCACAGGGCGTAAAAGCTTTTGTTGTGGTCTTTTTCCTTAAAGTGGGCGAGCTCGTGTACTACTAAAGCTTTGAGTAACTCCTCTGGTGCACGCAGTAAATCACTATTGATGGCTAAATCGTGCTTGCGGGTTTTACCTTGCATACGATACGTATGAGTACCTAGCGCGTTAGTGACCATATCGCCTTGTTTTTTAAACGCGGCGCGGCCAAACGGTGGCGCATTTTTTAAATAGCGCTTTTTAAGCTCAGTGGCGTATGCGTATAACGACTTGTCACTGGTAATATTATGGGAGCTGGGGTATTTTTTAGTTAAATACGCGCCGTGTTTATCATTTTCAATAAGCTGCATTACTTGCGTTACAATTTGCTCTGGATAGCCGCTAAAATAGCGTTTAAAATCACTCATTCAATACTTCTTTGTAGTTAATTAATTTTCAACGCGAGTCAAAAAAGGCTGGCTTGACTGGCTTCTTTTTCACCAGTGAAAGGGTTTAGCACGGGGTGCTGGTAACCTAAATCTTGGCAAAACTCGCGTGCTAATAATGGTGCTTGGCGGTTATCTGCAGTATGAAAAAATACATACGGGTGCTTACCCTCATCAAGCCATTGTTTTACTTTTTTAAGCCACGGTTGGTAATAGCTTTTATAGTCATGATCTAAATCGGCAATCACAAAGCGGGCCATAGGTTGATTGCCTGTTGCAATGGCATGCACGGGTAAATGGGGCTTTTTTTGTTGGGCATCGATGAGTGCTTCAGTGTTCGGCTTAACTGCAAATAATGCGCGGGTGTCCATTGAGATACGGTTGACATTGTTTGCTATTAATAGCTGATTAAAGGCAATTTCGGCTGCGCCTTTCTTAAAAAATTCGGGGTGGCGAACTTCAACGCCGTAGTTTAAACCTGTCGGGAGCTTGGCAATAAACTGTGCTAATAACGGCAGTTGTTTGGGGCTAAAACTACTTGGTAGCTGCAACATGATTTGCCCAACATGAGACAATATTGGCTCGAATAAATTAAACCATGCAGTGAGTTCGTCATCGATATGAGTAAGCTGTAATTCATGACTAAAGCGTCGATGGAATTTAAAAGTAAATTTAAAGTCATTGCCGACAGCATCACGCCAGCGATTTAATGATTCAACACTAGGATCGGCATAAAAGCTGGTATTGCCTTCGACTGAATTAAACACCTGTGCGTATTCGTGCAACATATCGGCATTTTTGCAGTGACTTGATAATAAATTGCCTTTCCACGCGGTACTTGACCACTGCGGACACCCTAAATACAACATAAAACGGTTAACTGATTGTGTGTTTTGGCTAGTATACCAAATCTATAAATTGAAAGCATAGTAGCTGCTGCCGAGCTCGCATTTTCAAGTAACTTGGGTATAATGCTCCCCCTAAAATGATTTATAAATAGTGGCTTATTCTCCCTCAAAAACAGCAATTCTTAGGGGAAGCGGCTATTCGTCTTTACACTGACAGGAAAACTATGCGCTCTATATACTGCGGACAGCTAAATAAAACTCACGTAGATCAAGAAGTTGAACTATGTGGTTGGATCAACAAACGACGTGACCTTGGTGGACTTATCTTTGTCGATTTACGCGATAGAGAAGGTTTAGTACAAGTTGTATTCGATCCTGAAGTTGAAGGCTTAATGGATACCGCGAATACATTACGTCAAGAATTTTGCGTACAATTAAAAGGTGTAGTTCGCGCACGTCCTGACAGCCAAATCAACAAAGATATGGCAACGGGTGAAGTTGAAATTTTAGGCACAGGCCTTACTATCATCAACCGTTCAGAGCCGTTGCCACTTGATTTTAATCAGGTAAACTCTGAAGAGCGTCGCTTAAAATATCGTTACTTAGACCTTCGTCGTTTAGAAATGAGTGACCGTATTAAACTACGCGCTAAAGCTAGCAGCTTTGTGCGTCGTTTCTTAGATGAAAATAATTTCTTAGATATCGAAACGCCAGTACTTACAAAAGCTACCCCAGAAGGAGCGCGCGATTATTTAGTACCGAGCCGTGTTCACAAAGGCAGTTTTTACGCATTACCGCAGTCTCCGCAGTTGTTTAAGCAATTGTTGATGATGTCGGGTTTTGACCGTTACTACCAAATTGTTAAATGTTTCCGTGATGAAGATTTACGTGCTGACCGTCAGCCTGAGTTTACTCAAATCGATATAGAGACCTCGTTCATGAGCTCTGCTCAGGTACGTGGTATCACAGAAAAAATGATCCGCGAAATGTGGCAGCAATTGCTAGACGTGGATTTAGGCGAGTTCCCAATCATGCCTTACGCTGAGGCAATGAGCTTGTATGGTTCTGATAAGCCAGATTTACGTAACCCAATGACATTAATTGACGTTGCCGATTTAGTGAAAGACGTCGAGTTTAAAGTTTTTTCTGGTCCTGCCAATGATGAAAAAGGCCGTGTTGCTGTATTAACAGTACCAGGCGGTGCATCACTTTCGCGTAAGCAACTAGATGACTACACTAAATTCATCGGTATTTATGGCGCGAAAGGGCTTGCGTGGATGAAAGTAAACGACCGCGGTGCAGGCGCTGAAGGCGTGCAATCGCCAATCGCTAAGTTCTTAAATGAAGAGGTGATCAACGAACTTCTTGCACGCACTAACGCACAAACTGGCGACATCATTTTATTCGGTGCTGATAAACGCAACACAGTAAACGAAGCTATGGGCGCGCTACGTATTAAGATTGGCCTTGATTTAGAGATCACTAATCTAAATAGCTGGGCTCCACTTTGGGTTGTTGACTTCCCAATGTTTGAAGAAGACGACGAAGGTACATTGCATGCTGTTCATCACCCATTTACAGCACCAAAAGATGTAAATGCAAGCGAACTTGAAGCAAACCCAGCAGCGGCTATTTCAGATGCATACGATATGGTACTAAATGGCTACGAAGTAGGTGGTGGTTCGGTACGTATTCATAATACAGATATGCAAGAAGCAGCGTTTAGAATCCTAGGTATTGATGCACAAGAGCAGCAAGACAAGTTTGGTTTCTTACTTGAAGCGTTAAAATACGGTACGCCACCACATGCTGGTTTAGCGTTCGGTTTAGACCGTTTAGCAATGCTACTGTGTGGTACTGATAATATTCGTGACGTGATTGCTTTCCCTAAAACAACCCAAGCGTCGTGTTTGTTAACTAACGCACCAAGTAAAGCAAATGCAGATTCGCTTACAGAGCTTGCTATTAGTGTTGTTGAAAAAGCTGAAAAATCAGCAGAATAAGTGATTAATTAGCACTTAATCTTACTATTGATTTAAAACCCTTAAGTGTAGGCTTAAGGGTTTTTTTATGGTGTAATCAAAATGGTTTAATAAAAATATATTAAGGATAGTAAATGAGTATTAGTGCAACTTTGCTTGGTGAGTTCTTGGCTTTGATATTTATAGTATGCATCCCATTTTTTACGTGGATAAGTTATCGCCTTGGTAAAAGAAAAACAACAACACCGGTTATTGTTGCTGTAATTGGTGGGCTATTAGCGATTATTCCTATTTTTGGGTTGATCTATATCGCAGTTCTTGCTTTGAAAAACGATTTAGAGGTCAAGCATTCGAGTGTTTAAAGAGTTCGATTATTTCGATCAGCAATTTTCAAAATGTGTTGCCAGCGCGCAGCGCTTTAGTGACATTGAGTTTGAACAGTGCCAGTTTATTGAATGTGATTTTAGTCATAGTCAATTTAGTAATTGTCGTTTTATTGAGTGTGAATTTATTAACTGTAATTTAAGCGATTTAAATTGGGGTTATAGTTCGTTAGAAGAAGTCAGCTTTGTTGATTGTAAGCTCAACAGTATTCAATGGGCGCAGGTAAATTGGCCACAATTGTCACTTACTTCATCGGTGAGTTTTAAAAATTGCCAACTTAGTCATAGCTCGTTTTATGAGTTACAGTTAAAAGGCTTGATCATGACGGACTGTTTTGCCAAAGATGTTGATTTTAGACAGGCTAATTTAGCTACCAGTGATTTTAGTAACACTGATTTTAGAGATAGCCTGTTTCAGCAAACAAACTTGAGTAAAGTAAACTTTGTCGGTGCGATGCATTTTAATATTGATATTAAAAATAATAATGTTAGCCGGGCTAAGTTTGAGCGCTTTGCAGCGTTAAACTTACTCAGCGGACTAGATATCGAGCTGGTGGATTAGCCGTTATGACACGGCTAATCTAATGCTTAATTAGCAGGCAGGGCCATTTTTATTTCGTGCGCTGGCAAGTGCGCGGGCAATTTCAAGTAATGCAGGGGAAATATCACTGGCGCCATCTTTGATGAGTTTTGATACATCACCTGATGAATACAAACTATCGCGTGGTGATTTAATGCCTAATTCACGCACAAAATCTTTAGTCTTGCCGGTGCTGCCTGTTTCGATAAATTTGAAAATAATACGCTCGTTATTATTTTTTGGCTCTGTTTCTAGCGTTTTGATTTCATCTTGATACGCTTCAATTCTGCTTTGTAAAATATCGATACGCTGTTCGATGCTGTTGTATGATTTCATGGATAGGTTCTTTTCTAAATAGACGTTAGGACAATACGACTATTATCGCATAAATTTATAATAATTATTTTTTTCTTTAAAACTCTTCTGCTGTTTTAGGTACCTCGTTTTATTGCAATTAATATTCAAAAGCTTAAAGTACTTTATAATTTAAATAAAATAAGTCGAGCAAATTAATGCCACTACCTTTTAAGTACCTTGTGAGCTTCTTCTTTCTCATAGTCAGTGCCGTCGCCAGTTCCGCAACAAACAGCGAAATGATTGTTGATAAAGCGCGTGACCGCGCGATCCCGATCAGTATTTCATTACCAGCATATAACGAGCATTGTAGCCAACAAACAAAATGCCCTGTGGTATTTATTAATGCCGGATATGGTATTGCGCATACTGACTATCAGTTTGCGGCTGATATATTTACAGCTAAGGGCTATTTAACCATTGCTGTAGCCCATGAATTAGACAGCGATCTTGCGCTCAACCGCACGCCACCTTATATGGCCACTCGTATGGAAAACTGGCATCGTGGTGTGGTCACTCTTAAATTTTTAGTGACCGAGTTGAGCCCTCGCTACCCAGAGTATGATTTTACGCGGTTAACGTTATTTGGCCATTCTAATGGCGGTGATATAGCCGCGCTTTACGCGGCGATTTATCCTAAGCAAGTGAGTCAAATTATTACGCTTGATCATCGGCGTATGTTGTTACCTCGCAATAAAAACATTCGGGTTTTAACGCTTCGTGGCAGTGATTACCCTGCGGATAATCAGGTATTACTCAATGAAGATGAATTAGCACAGTATCCGGTTACGCAGATTTCGATAGAGAACTCACGCCATAATGATATGTATGATGGTGGGCCTGCTGATTTAATAAATGAAGTGAAAAAAAATATAAAAGAGTTTTTATTATATTAAGCATCTAATGAAAAGATAAGTGTTGTTTAAAAGGATCAAACTAACAATGAAATATTTTTTGCAAGGAAGCATAATTTTTTTACTTTTAATTATGTTGATGCCTTCTTATGCAGAAGCAAGGGAGGCTGATTCAACAGCGGGATTACATGTAACAATTGATGTAAAACCCAATGGCAATCTAATAGTCACTGAGCAGTTTGATATAACGGCCGGTGGTTATATATTCAAGCATGGTATTTATAGACGAATCCCATTATTACTTGAGGGCCGTTATGGTGGTGAATATTTAGCTGGCTTCAAGATGCTAAGTGCTCAGTTAAATAATACATCAATACCTTATCAAGCAACCATTTCAAATGGCAACGCAATCATAAAAGTAGGTGATCCTAAAAAAGAGTTAGATTATGGGCCTGCTAGCTTTATTATTACTTATCAACTATCAGATGAAATTCGGTTTTTTGAAAATTATGATGAGTTATATTTTAATGCCATTCCTCATCAATGGGCAACTTCAATAGAGAAGTCAATGGTTGTAGTTAACCTACCAGAACAAACCAGCGTCCTAAAGTACAAAGCCTATACCGGCTCTTACACAGAGAAAGAAGATAATTATATTGTTGATAATCCAGTACAAAATCAATTTAGGTTTACTGCTACGCAAGACTTAGGTTTAGGGGAGGGGATGACAATTGTTCTCGCGCTTCCTAAAGATATAATAGATCAACCTTCGGTATTTTATTTTATATTTTTACTGGATTTTTTAGAGTGGATTTTGCTTATCACGTTTTCGGGTACAGTGGGTGGTTTTGTTTATTGGTCTTGGCGTAAGGTTGGTATATATCCAGATGAAAATGTCGATACTCCAGATATTACTGATGTGCACAGTGAAATTAGCCCTGCAATAATTAATTACATATTAAACCACGCAATTTTTTCAAATAGTACAATGAGAGATTTAACTTCTGCCAGCACTCACTTAGCTATTAAAGGCTATCTAGGCATAAAATATGAATACCTCCCCTCTGATAGTGGTATTAAAGAAGGTTCATTTTATACCCATACATTAACATTATCACTTAAGACAAACCTACCAAACACTCCTTTACCAAAAAATGAACAATGTATTCTCGATTGGGTTATTAAACAGGGTGGGAGTTACCAAGTTAGCCGTGAAAATAGAAAGAAAAATCGAGAACTCTTTAAACTTTTTTCTAGTGCGATTAGCAAAGACTTAAAAGCGACAAGTATTTTTACGTGGAATATTAAATACACACTTTTTACTGTTGCTCTGTCGTCGGTATTTGTTAGCTTACAATTGATATTTGGCGTTTCAGATTGGACTGATATTCTGTGGGGGCCGCTTGTTATTCTTATGACTGCTCCCGTGTGCATTATATGGTTGGCTATTTACGAAAGTATTTTTGAGGACACTGATGGGAATGTTGAGCCACAGTGGGAAAAAAAGTGCTTACTTATATGTATTACTTGGCTTCCTTGGATGTGGCTTCTTTGTAGTTTTGTACCCTTGTTGTCGATCTCGATGGCTTTTTTATTGTTACTTAGTATAACTGCATTATCTTTAAATCGCGGCCCCTCCCAATACGGGAAGCCATTACTGGTAAGTTCAATGCAAATACGAAAATATATATCCGCTAAAAAACTGCCTGAAGACGATCTCTTGCTCACTGAAACTGAATATGAGAAATTTTTACCGTATGCAATTTCGCTGGATTTGCATGATGAATGGTGTGCTCGATTTGATAATGTTCTTAGGTTTAAAAGAGGACAATTTAGAAAACAAAAAAGACGTAAAAAGAAGAAAATTTCAGAATCTCTCAATCCTTATAGATATACACCGATGTGGTTTTCAGGTGGTTTTTCTGACCAGACAGAATTTCTTAATTGTGTAGATGGAATGAGTTATTCAGCTTTGGGAAACTCAAGTGTTTCATCCTCTATGTCGAGTTCAGGCTTCTCCAGTAGTGGCGGTTTTTCTGGAGGAGGAGGTGGTGGAGGTGGCGGAGGTGGTTGGTAGGCAAATGATAAAAATACCAAATTTCAGGTGTATAAATCAAATGCCTAAGCGGGAAGTTTGTTGTTAATCAACCAGCTCACTTACAATCAGTGGGTTGTTATGCAGGGTTTTATGCACAGGGCATTTGTCGGCAATTTCTAATAGGCGCTGGCGCTGAGCGTCACTCAAATCGCCTAATAAGGTGATTTTACGGGTGATGGCTTCGAGTTTGTCGGTTTGCTCGCAGTTATCGCAATCGGCGTGATAATCACGGGTGTGGTCCAGTTCTACCTTTACGTGTTCAAGTGGCAAGTTTTTACGACTTGCATACATACGTAAAGTCATCGCGGTGCATGCACCAAGTCCTGCCAGTAAGTGGTGATAAGGGTCAGGGCCTAAATTATTACCGCCAACACTTAGTGGTTCATCGGCAAGCCAAGTATGATCCTTGGTACTTACATGCTGAGTAAAGACATGATCTTTCTCTTCAACTAATACATTGCCGCTGCTAAGTTTGGCACTGTACTGGTTTTTATCAAAATCCACATAACGGTTTGCCCATGATGCTATAACGTCTGCTGCGTAGTCAGCATCGTCTTTGTTAGTGAGTAAGTGGTCGGCGTTATCCAGGCTAATAAAGCTTTTTGGATGTTTAGCAGCGGCGTAAATTTTTTCAGCTTCGTTAATACTTACTGTGGCATCAATAGGGGAGTGCATTACTAACAATGCTCGCTTTAATTTACTGATATGGCTGCGGTCGTAATTGGCAATGTCGTCCACAAACTGTTTTTTAATGGTAAATTCTCGCCCTGCTAAATTTACCTTGGCTTCGCCCTTGCTATTAATTTCATCAAGATGAGCGGCAAAGTTATGCGCTACATGTTGCGCATCTGATGGTGCGCCAATAGTGGTAATGGCTTGTACTTCAGCAATGTGTTCGGCAGCTGCAAGTACCGCTGCGCCCCCTAAACTATGACCAATTAATAATTGTGGCGCTTTAAAGTGTTCACGTAAGTGATCTGCCGCGGCAATTAAATCTTGGATATTTGATGAGAAATTACTGTTGGCAAAATCACCATCGCTATTACCAAGGCCAGTAAAATCAAAGCGTAATACCGCAATACCTTGTTGAGTGAGTGCTCGGCTAATTCGACTTGCTGCGGCGATATCTTTACCACAGGTAAAACAATGGGCAAACAAGGCATAAAACTTAATATCACTGGCGGGTGTTTCAAGCTGACCGGCGAGTGTTAAATCACCACTTTTGAACGAAATTTTTTGGCGCATAGGTTACCTTTGCTTAATGAAAGAGGTTAGTGAAGAGTAGACCATTAAAGTGCGTTTATAATTACAGTTGTTTTAGCGTTTTATCCACAATAGCAACATTTTGATTTGCATCAAGTAATAAACGCTTACCCAGCTAAAGAGGACATAAGTCCTTATGTTTTTTTGCCCGTTTTATTATGCTCGCGAAGCGCTACAATGGAGCAACTGCTATGATTAGCAAAGGCTTTTAACAACTTAATTCATTGGATACGAACATGCAATTACCTACCGTTGATTATAAAGCGAGCGATGCGGCCGCTCAATTTGTTGAGTCTCTTAGAAATACGGGCTTTGGTGTATTAAAAAACCACCCAATTCCACAGTCTCTTGTTGAATCAATTTATAAAAATTGGCAGGATTTTTTTAATTCTGAACAAAAACATGAATTCTTATTCTCTAAAGACACTCAAGATGGCTACTTTCCGCCTTCGGTATCAGAAGTTGCAAAAGGCTTTACAGTTAAAGACATTAAAGAATACTTTCATGTTTATCCAAAAGGCCGTGTACCAGCGCAGTTAGAAGCAGATATTCGCGAATATTATCGTTTAGCCAATGAGTTTGCTGCGACATTGTTAAGCTGGGTGCAAGCTGAAGCACCAGCGGATGTGCGTGCTAAGTTTTCTATCGATTTAAAAGATATGATTGCTGATTCAGAGCAAACATTATTACGTATATTACATTACCCGCCGATGACAGGTGATGAAGAACCTGGTGCTATTCGTGCTGCTGCACATGGTGATATTAATTTATTAACGGTATTACCTGCTTCAAATGAGCCAGGCTTGCAAGTACAAAAAACAGATGGCGGTTGGTTAGATGTGCCATGCGATTTTGGCAGTTTAATTATTAACATTGGCGACATGTTGCAAGAAGCGTCAGGTGGTTATTTTCCGTCGACTATTCACCGTGTTATTAACCCTACTGGCAAAGCGTCATCTAAGTCACGTATTTCGTTGCCGTTATTTTTGCACCCGCGTCCAGATGTGGTGTTATCAGCGCGTTATACTGCTGACAGTTACTTACAAGAGCGTCTGCGTGAGTTAGGTGTTAAATAGCATCACTCAAGTGATGATAGCTTTTCAACAGCGGCCACAGTGCCGCTTTTTTGTTTTTTTAAGGTTGTGTTTTTTTAGTGAGTTATAGTGTGATGTGGCTAGTTAAATTTGGCTGACGCTATTTCAAACGTGAATATACCATGCATTATTGCGTACGATCGGTATAATGCGCCATTGGCCGATTGGGCCTTAAAATTATTGAGAGAAAATATGAGTTTTGATGGGTTAGGTTTATCACAGTCTTTAGTTAATGCGGTTTTAGAAAAGGGCTATGAAACGCCAACACCAATTCAGGCTCAAGCCATTCCAGCGATCATTGAAGGTCGTGATGTTATGGCTGCAGCGCAAACTGGTACAGGTAAAACAGCGGGTTTCACTTTACCGTTAATTGAGCGTTTATCAACAGGCCAAAAAGCCAAGGTTAACCAAGTTCGTGCTTTAATTTTAACCCCAACCCGTGAGCTGGCATTACAAGTAAGCGAGAACGTTGAAGAGTATGCTAAGCATTCTAATATCAGTTCTTTTGTTGTGTACGGTGGTGTTAAAATTAATCCGCAAATGATGCGTTTACGCAAAGGCGTAGATATTTTAGTTGCCACTCCGGGTCGTTTAATGGATTTGCATAACCAAAATGCCTTGAAGTTCGATAATCTCGAAGTGTTGGTGCTTGATGAAGCTGATCGTATGCTTGATATGGGCTTTATTCATGACATTAAACGTATCATCAGCAAGTTACCTGCTAAACGTCAAAACTTGATGTTCTCAGCGACGTTCTCAGACGATATTAGAGCGCTTGCGAAAGGGCTTATTAATGATCCGGTCGAAATTTCAGTCGCTGCAAAAAATACCACGGCAAAAAGTGTTACCCAATGCGTTTATGCAGTAGATAAAGCACGTAAAACCGCCTTGTTAAGTCATTTAATTCGTACTAATGATTGGCAACAAGTGTTGGTATTTAGCCGCACTAAACATGGTGCAAACCGTTTAGTAAAGCAGTTAGAGCGCGATGATATTGTTGGCGCTGCAATTCATGGTAATAAATCTCAAGGCGCGCGTGTTAAAGCGCTTGAAGGCTTTAAAAGTGGCGAAGTACGCGTACTTGTGGCAACGGATATTGTTGCCCGTGGTTTAGACATTGTTGAACTGCCACATGTAGTTAACTATGATTTGCCTAATGTGTATGAAGATTATGTGCATCGTATTGGTCGTACCGGCCGTGCGGGTGCATCTGGCGACGCAATTTCATTTGTAACACCGGAAGATGCTGATGACTTATACGGTATTGAACGTTTTATCGGTGAATTGATCCCACGTGCAAAAGAAGCTGGTTTTGAGCCAACAAAAGGAGTGCCTGAAAGAGAGCTTGATGCACGACCTATCAAACCTAAAAAGCCTAAAAAAGCGGGTCAGCCTTTTTCTAAACCTAAGTCTGATAGCAAAAAGCCAAATAATAACGGCGGTAATGGCACCGGCCCACGCCGTGGTGGCTCAGGCAAAAAACCTGCTGCTAAAGCCGCTGGTGAGCAAACACAAAACCCATGGGCTAAGCGTCAATCTGTTGGTGGCAGTGGTCAACGTCGTCGCTCTGGTAATGATGGCGCGAGTAACACGTAATAATATTTTGATAAAAACGCGCCTAAGCTGGCGCGTTTTTTTATGCTTTTTATTTCTATAATGCTTTAAGATAATTAACTGCTAAGCCAATAAATAAGGTGACGGTGACACTTAAAAGTGTACCGAGCATAACATATTCGGTGAGTTTTTTATCTTTACTGGCACGTAAGTCGCCAAAGCGAAATACCGATTTTGCTGCTAATAAAAAGCCAACGCCAGCCAACTGATCTAGCAAAATAAATGTAAGCATTAAAACTCGCTCAAGCATGCCAATACTTTGCCCCGCTGCTGGTAAACTTCCTGTGGAGCTAAACCCGGTAGTGAGACGCTCTAACATCATACGAATGAACACAGCACTGGGACTCAATACCAGTAAATAGCCACATAGCACCCATAATGTAGTGGGGGTTATCAGCCATTGCCAAATGCTGGTAATAAATTCACTGTTGTCGCTCAACCACACAGTCAGTAGTAGTATCACGACAAGATGAGCAAGTTGATCAATGATAAATGGCACAACCCCTTTGTTTGAATATGATTTTGCTAAATCAATTAAGTAGTGGGTCACGATAACAATAGCTGTGGCAATACCGATACGCGAGAGCTCTTGCCAGCCAAAACTAAACTCCCACCAGCTGACAATTGCTGCCGTAGTTAGACCGTGCACTAGCACATGCAAGTACAGTTTTTTAGCACGACAGTGACGTGTATTACGGTTATTAACCCAACTCATTGGCTGCCAATAAAAATCAGCTAAAATATGACCGATAAATAATGCAACTAATAACAACATAAAACTCATTTTTTTACTCCTATCACGGCATTAGCAATGGCCTGCTCTGCATAGTCTAAAAAACGCTCGATCAACTGATAATGTGCAAGATTAAGTAACTTGGTCACATTCTCACGACTGGTTTTTAATTGTTTAGCAAGTTCACTATGTTGATTGTTTTCTGCGGTTAAATAGACATATAAGGCATTCGCTTGTTTGTGTGTCATTTTGCTCAGGAGCACGTCAATAAAAGCTAGATTAAGGGTTAAGCCATCATTTTTGAGTTCATCAATACTGCTAAGAGTAAAGCGTTGGTTATGGATTTCGTCAAGACCGCGCCCCGATAATGTAAATGCAGAGCCTGTTGCTGTTTTAATATCGGCTCTAGCATTATCTATTTCACCAATGGCAAGGCTTTGGCGAATTTCATAGCCGGTGGCTTTAAGATGTAAGTAAAGTAGCACTGCGACACGGCATACTTGGGGTGGTTGATTTATTTGCACCTGAAAAGCATCGCCTCGATAAATAATACTTTGTCCTAGATGGCGTTGAGTAATTGCTCGCAAACTTTGGTCGAGCTGGTAGAGCATCGCATCGTAGTCGTGCTTTGGAATATGTTGTGATTTGATCACATCACCGCTGATCACCGCAATCATAAATGTCCTTGATTTAAGTTACATAAAGAAAAGTAACCAATTTTGGTTACATGCTTCAATGTAACTAATTTAGGTTACTTGTAAGCTAAATGCAAGGGCTTGAAATTAATCAGGGTATGCTACAGTAGTGTGATTAATTTAAAAGGGATAACGCATGAGTCAAGAAATACATAGTACAACGGCGAAAAAGCCGAGAGTGGGGATTTTTGTCGATGTCCAAAATATTTATTACACCTGTCGAGAGAGCTACCGAAAAAACTTTGATTACAATGCCTTTTGGGCAAAAATCAGTGATGACTATGATATAGACTGCGCGATTGCATATGCAATTTATCGCGGGGACGAAAAGCAATCTCAATTTCAAAATATTCTTCGTGCGATTGGTTTTGAGGTAAAGCTAAAACCATTTATTCAGCGTAAAGATGGCAGCGCAAAAGGCGATTGGGACGTCGGCATCACCATCGACATGCTAGAACAAGGTAAAAACCTCGACAAAGTTATTTTACTCTCCGGCGACGGGGATTTTGCCTTATTGCTGGGTCATTTACAGCATCATTATAATGTACCGTGTGACGTCTATGGCGCTGATAGACTGACGGCTGATGCATTAAAACAAAGTGCGGCACAGTTTTTTTGCATTGATGATTCCCTGTTACTTTGAAACTAATGTATTAAAAACATAACATCATGTTAAAAATATTTGACATGATGTGAGCCCACTCTTATATTCATTAATGTTAAGTATACTTAACATAAAATTTATTTTTATAAGGGGGGGATATGAGTTATACACAAAAATCGCGGTTACTTGAGATGTGCATAACGATGGTTGTGTTGTTTAATTACTTGCAGTCAGTATTATCAATGACGCCAGAAGCTCAGATGGATCCGTTATTAGCAAGTGGCTTGTTGATATCACTTACGATACAAACCGTTGTAATGCTTATTGTGATGCACATTATCTTAGCGATATTTAATACTAAATATGCGGATCAAGCGAAAGATGAACGTGAACAGGCTATTGCCTTAAAAGCAAAAAGTGTTGCACTACTTATTTTACAATTAGGCGTTGTGAACGCGGTGTTTGCAATGCTGATTGACCCACATTTTGGGTTTGCAATTAGTCCGGTTCACCAGTTAGTAATCGCAGCATTGGTGAGCGAGATAATCGGCGCTGGGGCCGAAGCTTGGCTATTATATAGAGGTTAGAATGGCAAAGTTAGCGATTACTAATACGATCCGTACATTACGGTTTCAGCATAATGAAATGACGCAGCAGCAATTAGCTGAAGTCGTTGGGGTGACGCGTCAAACAATTGCCGCAATTGAAGCGGCAAGGTATTCACCGTCGCTGGAGGTCGCTTTTAAGATCGCGATTGTTTTTAATCTACCACTAGAAAAAATATTCCAATATCGTCAGTGAATCTTTACTAAATTATTTTATTTGGTAAACTGAATGCATATTCTGCATTTTTATTTATGTTTTTTGGCCATTTAAGTTATGAAAATAGTGTTATAAATCACTATTTTTGTTGTTTTTTTAGGTAATAATGTCCTTTTTAAACCTTATTATTACGTTAAAAGATAGTCGACACTAATTTAATTGATATTAATTATTTATTTAATTCAGTTAATTAGAGATAAATGTAGGATATGTGAGATTTTTTATAAAAAACTTAATGACAACGCTGTCATTTGTTGTGTAACATTAATTCAACATGGGTTGCGGGTGAATCGCATTAAGATAATAAAAAAACATGCGATTAATACAAATATAAAACGAAGGTTAGAGGTCGTTAAATGATGGCTAAGAGTGCGAATGAGGACCAATTGTATATTGGTATCGACGGTGGCGGAACTAAGTGCCGTGCAACTATATACTCTGCGCAAAACGGGGTATTAGGAACAGGTTTAGGTGGCCCTGCGAATCCATTACATGGGTTGGAGCGCACATTAGAGTCAATAATGGTATCTACACAATTGGCGATGCGCGATGCAGGTTTGCCATTAGAGTCTATTCATCAAGTGTATGCCGGTTTAGGATTGGCGGGTGTTAATTTACCGAACTTATATGAAAAAATAACAGAGTGGGAGCACCCATTTAAACAAATGTTTTTAACTACTGACTTACATACGGCGTGTATCGGGGCTCATGAAGGCGGTGATGGTGCTGTGATAATCACGGGTACTGGCTCATGTGGTTTTTCATATGTAAAAGGGCAGTCGGTGAATTACGGCGGTCATGGTTTTGCACTTGGCGATAAAGGCAGTGGCGCATGGATGGGCTTAGAGGCAATTAAAGCGGTGTTAATGGAGCTAGATGGTTTAGGTCCTCACACGATAATGACGCCAGTGGTTAAAGAGCATTTTAATGTCACCACAGCAATGGGCATTGCAGAGCAAATGGCCGGACAACCGTCAAGTAGTTATGCAAAATTTGCTCGCTATGTATTTGATGCAGCACACCAAGGCGATCAAATCGCTTTAGCCATTGTAAAAGACGGAGCGCAATATGTGAGTCAGTTAGCGCATCGTTTATTAGAGAACAATCCTCCGCGTTTATCTATGATCGGTGGTCTTGCAGAGCCTTTAAATCAATGGCTTGACCCAGCAATTGCAAAACTCGTTGAAGTACCAAAGCAACCGCCTGAAATGGGCGCAATTTATTTTGCACAGCAATCAGTATTAGAGCAAGACCAAAAGGTAGCAATGTAATGAAAACCTTCTATCGCGCGACACGTTTATTCACGGCTGAAAAATTTCTAGATAATGCATTATTCAGCGTTGAAAATGGCGTTTTTCATCTTGAAACTTCCACCACAGGCAGTGTTATTGAGCTAAATGGTTTAGTTGCGCCAGGCTTTATCGATGTACAAGTTAATGGCGGTGGCGGGGCATTTTTTAATGCTGAGCAAAGCACACACTGCTTAGATCGTATCGCAAAAGCGCATGGTCAATTTGGTACAACGGCACTGATGCCAACACTTATCACCGATAAAGTTGAAACCATGCAAGCAGCTGCTGATGCAACAGCAAAAGCAATATGCGAAGGGGTCGCGGGTGTATTAGGTATTCACTTTGAAGGTCCGCATTTGTCTTTTCCAAAAAAAGGCACACACAGTGAGCAGTTTATTCGCCCAATTAGCGAACAAGAATTTGCCATTTATGCGCGTCAAGATTTAGGTATCAAAATGGTTACCTTAGCGCCAGAAAATGTCAGCATTGCTGATATTGAGCGCTTAGTGGCGTGTGGTGTAAAAGTATCACTAGGTCACACTAATGCTGACTATACAACGACAATGGCGGCACTCAATGCTGGCGCCGATGGGTTTACACATTTATATAACGCGATGTCGCCGTTTACATCGCGTGAACCAGGCGTGGTTGGCGCTGCGCTTTGGCATGATAACAGCTGGTGTGGCTTAATTGTTGATGGGCATCATGTACATCCATTGTCTGCACAATTAGCTATTCGCACCAAACAGCGCGGCAAAATTATGTTAGTCACTGACGCAATGCCACCAGTGGGTACCGATGATATGGAATTTGATTTTTTTGACGGGCGCAAAGTAATTCGTACTGGGGATAGATTAAACTCAAGTACGGGCGAATTAGCAGGCAGTGTATTAGACATGGCCAGTGCAGTGCGTAATACCATTAATACATTGGATGTAAGCCTCAGTGAAAGTTTACGCATGGCTGCACTGTATCCAGCAGAATATTTAAACCTCAAGAAAAAGGGACGTTTACTTGATGGCTTTGATGCAGACTTTGTGGTGCTCGATGAACATCAGTTTGTAAAAGCAACTTATATTGCAGGTAATGCAGTGTAACGTTTCCCTGTAAAAACCCCGCAGTTGTATCGCGGGGCTTTTTATTTAAGAGTAAAAATAATGACAACAGCACATACAGACACAAAGCCGAGTAAAAAGCGCTTAGCATCTCTTGATGCCTTACGTGGCATGGATATGTTTTGGATTTTAGGTGGGCAATCTATTTTTGCCGCTTTATTTGTTTTAACAGGTTGGACTGGTTGGCAGGTATTTGAAGCGCATACGCTACACAGTGCATGGCATGGATTTACATTTTACGATTTGATTTTTCCGTTATTTATCTTTTTATCAGGTGTGGCGATGGGCTTAGAACCAAAACGCATCGATCACCTGCCATGGCAAGAACGAAAAGTTTTTTATGCTAAAGCGTTAAAGCGGTTATTGCTATTGTGCGGGTTAGGGGTGATGTATAACCATGGTTGGGGCACAGGTATTCCGCTTGCCTTCGATGAAATACGCTATGCGAGTGTACTTGGTCGAATAGCGATTGCATGGTTTTTCTGTGCAATGCTAGTGTGGCATACCAGTATTCGCACACAGCTCTTTACAGCAATCGCTCTGCTGCTAGGGTATTGGATCTTGATGTGTTTTATTCCTGTACCAGGTGGTAACGCTGGTGATTTAAGTGCACAGGGGAGTTGGAATGCATGGTTTGATTCGCATTTTTTACCCGGTATTAGTTATCAAAATAGAGCCGTCGACCCCGAGGGCGTGTTATCGAGTCTACCAGCTATTGTGAATGCCATGTTTGGGGTATTTGCAGGACAAATAATCGCCAGAGCAAGTAAGGTTGGCGAGTGGCAAACAGCAGGCATATTATTTGTTGCAGGTGTTGTGAGTGTTTGCTTAGGTTGGCTTTGGGATTTACAGTTTCCAGTTAATAAAGAATTATGGACCAGTTCATTTGTTTTAGTCACAGTCGGATGGAGCGCAATATTACTGGCTGTGTTTTATGCGGTGATTGATATTCTCAATGGCCAAAAATTAGCTTATCCGTTTGTGATTATTGGCGCTAACTCAATCATTATTTATTTGGCATCAAGCTTAGTGAATTGGGAGTTTATAAGCCATAGCGTGTTTGGTGGCTTTATTACAGCTGCAGCTACCGATTGGCAGCCACTGATTGGCGTGGTTGCGCTTTTGCTGGTGCAAATGCTTTTATTACATTGGATGTATAAGCGCAAAATATTTGTCAGTGTTTAGCTGGCTAATGTACAGCACAGTAAAAAAGGTAAATTTTTATTCACTTTTACTTTACAAACTAAAATTGAATGGTAATAATGACAGCGTTGTCATAATGGTGTTGACCAAATAGTGTATCCCTGTTTGGTTTGATCTAAGGCCCAATCCGATTGCACATGGGGTTGGGACTTAGGTCCCATTTTTTCATCAACTAATTTAATAACTGAGCAAATTAATATGCAAATAGTAATTTTAAATGATGCAGCAGCCGTAGCAGCATATGGCGCAAATATTTTCGCAACACAATTACAAAAAAAACCAACGTCAGTGCTCGGTTTAGCAACGGGCTCTACGCCAGTTGCGTTATATCAAGAATTAATCGCTAAAAATAAAGCGGGTGAGATTTCATTTTCACAAGCAACAACGTTTAATTTAGATGAATACTTAGGTTTAACGGGCGATCATCCACAAAGTTACCGCCACTTTATGAATGAGCAATTGTTTAGCCATATTGATATAAACAAAGATAATACCTTTGTACCGCCAGGGGATGCCCTAAACCCAATTACAGCATGCAAAGAATACGAAGACAAAATAGTTGCAGCAGGCGGTGTTGATGTACAGTTATTAGGCATCGGACGTAATGGTCACATCGGCTTTAATGAGCCTTCATCAGGTCTGCGTTCACGTACTCGTGTAAAAACCCTGACTAAAGCAACCGTTGATGATAATGCCCGTTTTTTTGCTGCTGATGAATATCAGCCACAGTTATCAATTACGATGGGAATTGGTACGATCTTGGAGGCGAAAAAAGTTGTTTTACTTGCTACGGGTGAAAATAAGGCTGATGCAGTGCATGCTATGATTGAAGGCCCGTTAATGGCTAAATGTCCAGCCTCTGCGCTTCAGTTACATAAAGATGCTGTGATTGTTATTGATAAAGCAGCAGCAAGCAAACTTGAAGATTTAGAGTTTTATCAGCATATCGAAGCTGAAAATCAAAAGTTACAGGCTCATTTAGCTACATTGTAATTACGACAGAATTTATTGTGTGTTTAAAAAGCCCTTCAGGGCTTTTTTTTTTGGCTGTTTCAACGTCAGTAATAAATTGGGTTTCGTGTAAGCTTATGGTAGTTTTAGCCATCTAAATAGTAACAAGGATAAGCATGCTAAATTACAGCCAGATGCCTTTAAACCGCGCATCAAACCTACGTAAAGAGCAACAATGGGTGGCAGCACAAATAAATGAGCAAAGCCGTTGGTTATTGGTGAATAACAATCACACTTTATTTGATATAAATAATATTGCTGTGACTTTTTTAAGCTTTAGTGATGTGAGTCACTTAGCACTAAACGAAGCGATATTTTTAGGTTTAGATGAGCAGCAAACCAGTCATTTCGCACTTGATGTAAGCAAGCTAGACGAAGCCGCCTTAAGCCAGCTGATAGGTGACGCTGAGTTTGTCGATATTCGTCGCTTTGGGGTGCAAGTGGAAATCGCGCAAGGCTCAATGGCTGCACTGGCACGAGGTTTGTGTTACTGGCATGCAACTCATCGTTTTTGTGGACGTTGTGGCAGCGAAAATGAGCTGGTTGAAGCGGGTCATTCACGTTTATGTAGTAATGATGGGTGTAAACACCAAACGTTTCCGCGAACTGATCCGGCCGTGATCATGGTGGTAACGCGTACATTTGCTGATGGTGTTGAACGCTGTTTACTTGGTCGCCAAGCTGTGTGGGCAGCAGGTATGTATTCGTCTTTAGCTGGTTTTGTTGATCCGGGCGAAAGCTTAGAGCAAGCGGTGGCGCGTGAAGTGATGGAAGAAGCGGGCATTGTGGTTGAAAATGTTAAGTATATTGCCTCGCAGCCGTGGCCATTTCCATCATCGATTATGCTGGGCTTTATCGCTGAAGCTGTTACGGAAGATATCCAGGTTGATAAAGACGAACTAGACGATGCGCGGTGGTTTAGCCGTGAAGAGCTTGCTCAATTTGGCAATTGGCACGAAGAGGGGGAGCATTTAAAGCTACCAAGAGCTGATTCTATCTCGCGCTATTTAATCGACTATTGGTGTAATTTGCAAGATTAAGCATAGTGCAGAGTATGTTCTAACGAAATATTTTAAGGATTAATGATGACGACAAAAAGCAATAAAAGTACGCTGTTAGTAAGTACCGGACGTAAAAAAGCATATACTCATGGGGTGGTTAACCCCGTAGTGCAACGTGCATCGACAGTTGTTTTTGATTCAGTGGCAGAGCTTAAAGAAGCGGCAAAAAAACGTGGCGATAAAACACTTTTTTATGGTCGTCGTGGTACTACTACACATTTTGCATTACAAGAGGCGATCACTGAGCTTGAAGGTGGTGAGGGATGTGCGCTTTATCCATGTGGTGCAGCGGCCATTAGCAGCACACTATTGGCTTTTTTGAAAGCGGGCGATCATATCTTAATGGTAGATAATGCTTATGAACCAACGCGTGATTTTTGCGATAAAATTTTAGCTGGCTTTGGCGTTGAGACGACTTATTATCCTCCAACAATTGGAGCAGATATTAAAGCGCTGATCAAAGACAACACCAAAGTGCTGTTTTTAGAGTCGCCAGGTTCTATCACCATGGAAATTCAAGATGTACCAGCCATGGTTGCAGTTGCCAATGAGCATGAGGTAATGACCATGCTTGATAACACCTATGGTAATGGCTTGCATTATCGCCCACTTGAACACGGGGTGGATATTAGTATTCAAGCGGCAACTAAATACATTGTGGGTCATTCGGACGTGATGATGGGTGTGGCAGTGGCCAATAAAAAATACTGGCCGACACTACGAGAAAATTCATATTTACTTGGTCAATGTACGTCGGCTGATGACGCCTATTTAGCGTTAAGAGGCCTGCGCACTATGGCGGTACGTTTAAATCAGCATGAAAAAGCCGCGATTGAAGTTGCGAAGTGGTTAGAGCAGCATCCATTGGTTGACCATATTCGTCATCCAGCATTTGCAACGTGTCCGGGTCATGAGTTTTTTAAGCGTGATTTTGATGGTAGTAATGGCTTATTTTCTTTTGTTATGAAACAAGGGAACCAAAGCGCGATTGATGCCTTTTTAGATAGTTTAGAGCATTTTAAAATGGGCTTCTCGTGGGGAGGCTTTGAGAGTTTAGTGACTGCCAACTTAACTATGAAAGGTTTACGCTCAGTAACTGGTTGGACGCAAGGGCCAGTGATCCGCTTACATATAGGCCTTGAAGATGTGGACGATTTGATCGCTGATTTAAGCCAAGCACTCGACATATATCAACAGAATTTGTAGCCTGCGGATCAGTAAGACTACATTATTTGTTACAAAGCTCGTATTAATACGGGCTTTTTTTTGCTAGTAATTCAACACGTTTGCCCTTAGTGTAAGCTGTATATAGATTAATAAGGAATATCTGTGACGCAACTCCACCCTCAGCGATTATTAAAGATTGCCCAGTTTGAACTAGTGAGATTATTTTTAACCAAGCGCGGCTTACTTGCTGTTGCCGCATTTTCGATTTGTTGGTTATTGATTTTACGCTATCCGATAGGTCAAGCGGTCAGCTTAATTAGTTCGCCCCAAATAGCCGATTTAGCACAACAAGTATTTGGTGCTATTGGACTGAGTAAATTACTCGATTGGCCTGAAGCTGAATTAGCAATGTATTGGTTAATTGCATTGTATAGCTTTCCTAGTTTCTGCTTGTTTTTATGTAGCGACCAACTTGTTGGTGATAAACAACGAGGAACACTACGCTTTTTATCTCTTAGAGCTACCCGAAATGAAATGTTATTTGGCCGCTTTTTAGGACAGGTATTTATTTTAGCAGCATTAATACTTGTTACCTTGGTAGCTTCAGTTGCAGTTATGGTCTTTAGAGATCCAGCATTATTAGTCAGTGGCATAAGTCGCAGCTTTGTTTTGTTCTGTTATTTATTAATTGCTGTTTTGCCCTTTATAGCACTAATGACGTTGTTAAATACTTTTGCACGCTCAGCGCGTTTAACTGTGGTGCTTGCCGTATTATTTTTTGCTGGCGGGAATATTGTGGTCAGTATTTTAAGCTGGCAAATACCCGTTTTGGCAATGCTTGATTATGTTTTCCCTGGCGTACAACTTGATCAAATGGCAGGACAAAACGCAGGAATATTTAATAGCATTGGCATTGCGTTAATACAAACTACCGTGATGCTAGCGATTGCTCAGCGTATTTTTGCAAGGAGTTCTCTATGAGCACACTAATACACGCAACAGGTTTAACTAAGCAGTATGGTAATAAATTGGCCCTTGATCAGGTAAGTTTTGAGATCCAGCAAGGCGCGCCAGTAGCATTGGTTGGGCCAAATGGTGCTGGTAAAACCACCTTGTTTAGTTTGTTATGCGGTTATATTTTACCAACAAAAGGCACGCTCAATATTATTGGGCATAACCCCGGCAGTAGTGAATTGTTTGGCAAGCTCAGTGCGTTACCACAAGATGCTCAACTTGATCCGCGCTTTAGTATCGCTCACCAACTGGCGTTTTATGGCCAGCTACAAGGGCTGTCAAATAAGCAAAGCCAAGCAGAAGCGATCCGCGTACTTGAGTTAGTCGGACTAGCTGACGTTGCTAAACAGCGTTCTGATGATTTATCACATGGAATGCGTAAACGTGTCACCATAGGTCAAGCGTTGATCGGGAAACCACAAATAGTCATGTTGGATGAAGCAACCGCTGGGCTTGATCCTATTCATGCTCGCGAAGTACGCGAAGTGGTTGCGAATCTTAGCAGTGAGGCTACCTTTATTTTAAGCTCGCATGATTTAACTGAACTAGAACGCTTATGTTCACATGTACTGCACCTTGATAAAGGCAAGCTCACAGAGCATCCAACACACAGTGATAATAGCGAACTAGAGTCTGGATTTATTACATTGTTACTGAGCGAGCATTACCCAGATGTTGAAGCCAAAATACAAGCCTTAGCAGATGTGTCTAAAGTATATATGAGTCAAGCTAAAGAATATGTTATTGAGTACCAAAAAACGGCGACACCATTTGATATCACCATACTGCAACATTGTTATCAGCAAGGTTGGCGTTATCGCCAATTGGTAAACGGGCATACATTAGAAAATCAAATATTTAAACAGGAGCAAATATAATGGGTTTATTAAGTGGTTTAATGGGTAATGCCAGTGAAGTTGATGACGATGATTTAGAAAAAGTATTGGCAAATACCCTGATTGAAGGTGAACAAGTCGAAAAAGCCTATAAAGTGGTACGTGATATGTTTATTTTTACTAACAAACGTTTAATTTTGTTAGATAAGCAGGGGGTCACTGGCTCAAAAATAGAGATGATCAGTATCGCTTATTCAAAAATTACCAAGTTTAGTAAAGAAAGTGCCGGTCATTTTGATTTAGATGCTGAATTAAAAATTTGGGTTGGCTCTGATCCAACACCGATCAGTAAAGACTTTAAATCGGGTGATAATATCAATGATGTGTACCGGATAATCAGCCAGTACGCGCTTTAATCATAATTGAGCTCTTAAAATGGTAGCGATTAACATTCCTGTTCGCTACTTTTTTTTTACATTTTCCTACATTCACTTACATTTTTATAATCAAATACAAGCACTTAGTTAAGTTTCGATTCAGTTTACTCGCGTTAGGATGTGCCCCGTCTTAACCAACCGGTTAAACGTTAAACCTTGTAGCAATAAAACAATGTAAAATAGGGAAATCTTTTTATGAAAAAATTAGCAGTTATTATTTCGAGTATTCTTCTTTCTAGTGCCGCGACTGCTGCGGATAACTATCAGTCAATTAGCCATTTAGGATATAAGGATACCGATGGCAACGACACAGTGAGCGTTGATTCAACGTATTACTTCTCTCCAAAAGCGACTTTAGGTCCTTACGATCAATTTGAGTACATCAATAAGCAAACCAACGTATATGGTTCATACATTGATAATGACTCTAGTGATGTAGCGACTATTGGTGGTGAGTATTTCGTTGAGAATTTCGTTGTGGGTGCTAAATACAGCAACCATGACAGCGATTTCGGTTCAAGCACAGATGAAATTAATGTATCAGCAGGTTACTTTTTTAATCCAAATTTATTATTAAAAGCAACGTTTATTGATGTTGAAGATGCTGATAATGTGTTTATGTTCGATTTAGCATATAACCACCAATTAAACAGCACAGATTACATCGGCTTCACTTTAACATCAGACGATGAGTTTGATTACCGTGCAGTGAATGCAAAATATTTCATGGACCTTAAGCAAGGTAACTACCTAACAGTTGAAGGTACTATTTCAGATACTGACGACAGTGGTAGTTCATGGGAATTAGGTTCTAATTACTACTTCACTAAAGCGACATCAGCGTTTGTTACATTTAATAAAAACGATGATTACACTTTTGGTGCTCAACATTTCTTCAACAAAAATGTTGGCTTAAAAGCGGGTTACGGTAATAACTGGGATGATTCTGGTTATGACGCTTACTTTGCAAATGTAAGCTTACAGTTCTAATCAAACTGTAAATTTAGTACTGCAATACTAAAAAAGCCCGCTCAATTGAGCGGGCTTTTGCATTTTGCTATTTAACTAGTTAACTTACCAACCACATTGACGGCCTTTATTTTGCTCATCAAGATATTTTTGCAGTGGCGCAAAGTAATCAAGTAGGGCTGTTGCATCCATTTCAGGTTTACCTGTTACGGTGGCTAATGCTTCTTGCCAAGGGCGGCTTGAACCCATTTCTAGCATAGCATTGAGTTTTTCACCTGCTTCTTTAGAGTTGTATACTGAGCAGCGATGAATGGCTTCTTTGTTACCTGCTATTTCACATAAACTACGGTGGAAATCAAACTGTAAAATATGCGCTAAGAAGTAACGTGTATAAGGTGTATTACCTGGCACATGATATTTTGCACCTGGATCAAAGTCAGCTTCGCTTCGTGCGATAGGTGCTTTTACACCTTGGTACTTTTCACGTAATTCCCACCATGCCTTATTGTAGTTTTCAGGGGTTACTGCACCTGAAAATACTTGCCAACGCCATTGGTCCACAAGTAAACCAAATGGAATAAAGGCAACTTTATCCAGCGCCATCTTCATTAATAAGCCAATGTCTTTCGATTCATCAGGCACTTGCTCTAATAAACCAATTTCTTTTAAGTAACCAGGTGTTACCGAAAGCGCAATGGTATCGCCAATGGCTTCGTGGAAACCGTCGTTAGCACTTTCTTGATAATAAAGCGGTTGGGTATTGTAAGCGCGTTGGTAGAAGTTGTGACCTAACTCATGGTGAATAACTGAGAATTCTTCACCAGTACGCTGAATACACATTTTAATGCGTAAGTCGTCTTTACTATCTATATTCCACGCTGAAGCATGGCACTGTACATCACGATCGGCAGGTTTAGTGAATAACGAACGTTGGTAAAAGGTGTCAGGTAAAGGTGCAAATCCCATTGAGGTGAAAAATTTTTCAGCGCCGCGTACCATTTTAAGTTCATCGTAGTTATGCTCGGCTAATAATGCGGTTACATCATAACCAGGATCGGCATTTTCAGGTGCGACTACATCGTAAATGTTGCCCCACGATTGCGCCCACATATTACCTAATAAATGCGCTGGGATAGGTTGGTCTTGAGGTACTTTGTCTTCACCGTATTTTTCACCTAACTTGGCACGAACATGACAATGCAGCGAATCATATAATGGTTTTACTTGCCCCCAAATACGATCAAGTTCTTTGGCAAAATCATCTGCTGGCATATCATACTTACTACGCCACATTGCACCAGTGTCTGCATAACCAAGCTCTTTAGCGCCTTCATTGGTTAATACAACTTGTTGTTCATACAGTGGACGCATTGGTTTTGATACCTGGCGCCAACCTTGCCATAAATCAAGCAGTTCGTTGTAATCACGGCTGGTGGCCATTGTTGCAGTCATATCACCTAGGCTTAAACAGCTGCCATCGTCTTTACAATATTTACCTTTACCATATATACCGCCAAGTTCAGCCACAAGCTGTGATAGTTTTGCTGTTTTTTCTGCATCTTGTGGGGCAGGTAAAGTCAGTGCCAATTTTAATTTGTCGAGTTTACGACGTGCGTCATAATCAAGTTCGAGAGAGTCAAACTGTGCAGCTTCGTTAGCAAGGCGAACCACCGCTTCGGTCATTTTACGATTTACTTCAGCTGATAGGGCTGATGTATCATGCGTTATAAAGTTAGCGTATATCCATTCCGCGCGACTTGATTCTAGATATAAAGCACTGAGCTCTTGCTCTGTCGTATCTAAAAAGGCTTGCGCGTCTTTTGCAGTTACCGGCGCAGGGCTTGCAGCTTGAGTTACTGTGTTAGTGGCTTCTTGGTTACAGCCGCTTAATGCTAATGTGCTGGCAACCATTATTGCGCTCAAACTGAGCTTAAAATGTGGAGTAGTCATGTTAACCCTTATATTTGTTATTTATCGGGTAGGATGATAGCAGCGTCTATGTGTTAGGCAAAGTTTATCAATAACCGACTTTTTAGCTCAGGCAATGCGAGTTTACAGTGGCATTGTATTTATTAAAGGATCGGTCATAATTAAGTCAATCTGTTTTATTAATTAATAAGGATAGTTTCCATGTCAGTGTTTATTTTGTTACTGGTGTTGGTGATAGTTATTTTTGCGGTTAAAGATATCCGCTTAAATCTCGTCAGTCGCCCGACATTTAAAATGTTTAAAAAGGTATTACCGCCGCTTTCGCAAACTGAGCGTGAAGCGATGGAAGCGGGCGACGTGTGGTGGGATGGAGAACTATTTAGTGGCAATCCTGATTGGCAACTACTTCACAGCTACCCAAAGCCAGAGTTGAGCGAAAAAGAGCGAATATTTTTAGACAATGAAGTGGACACACTGTTGGCAATGCTTGATGACTATCATATTGTGCAAAAAGATAAAGACTTGCCAAAAGAAGTATGGGATTACCTAAAGACCCAAGGTTTCTTTGCGCTGATCATTCCCGAGAAATTTGGCGGACGCCAGTTTTCAGCAATTGCAAACTCAACCATCGTAGCTAAAATCGCCACTAAAAGCTTAACAGCTGCAGTCACCGTGATGGTGCCCAACAGTTTAGGCCCTGGTGAATTACTATTACATTATGGTACAAAAGAGCAGCAAGAGCGCTGGTTACCTTCACTTGCGAAAGGGGATGATGTGCCGTGTTTTGCTCTAACAGGCCCTGAAGCAGGCTCTGATGCTGGCAGTATTCCTGACTCTGGCGTAGTGTGTAAGGGTGAGTTTGAAGGCCAAGAAGTTGTAGGCTTACGATTAAATTGGTCAAAACGCTACATTACGCTTGCACCCGTAGCAACGGTTCTTGGACTTGCTTTTAAAATGTATGATCCCGATGGATTACTTGGTAAACATAAAGAGCTAGGTATAACCTGTGCGCTGATCCCAACAGATCACCCTGGTGTGGAAACGGGTGAGCGCCATTATCCATTGAATATGGCGTTTATGAATGGCACAACCTACGGTAAAGATGTATTTATTCCTCTTGATTGGATCATTGGCGGTCAAAAAGGGGCTGGACGAGGTTGGCGGATGTTGGTTGAGTGCTTAAGTGCCGGGCGCGGTATTTCATTACCAGCATTGAGCAGTGCAACAGGGCATTTATGTGCCCGTATGACATCGGCCTATGCAATGGTACGTCAACAATTTGGTGTTTCTATCGGGCAGTTTGAAGGCGTGCAAGAGGCGCTGGCTCGCATTGGTGGACTAACCTATAGTCTTGAATCATGCCGCTTAATGACTGCCGGAGCCATTGATTTAAAATTAAGCCCATCAGTGGTGACTGCGATTGCCAAATATCATATGACAGAGATGGGCCGTACGGTAATGAATGATGCTATGGACATTCATTCGGGTAAGGGGATCCAAGTGGGGCCAAATAACTATTTAGCGCACGGTTATATGGGCATTCCAGTATCAATTACTGTTGAAGGGGCGAATATTTTAACCCGTAATCTGATGATTTTCGGTCAAGGTGCAACTCGTTGCCACCCATTTGTACTCAAAGAAATGGAAGCCGCAGCAATGGAAGATGACGATCTTGCGTTAAAAGAATTTGATTCATTATTACTGCAGCATATTTTATTTGCCGCTACTAATGCGAGTATGGCTTTTATACATGGATTAACGCGAAGCTATTTTGCAAAATCGCCCGTTTGCGGTGAGACTGCTTCATATTATAAGCAGTTAGGGCGTATGAGCCGAGGACTTGCCTTTAGCACTGATGTGGCAATGTTAGTACTTGGTGGTGAGCTTAAACGTAAAGAGATGATTTCAGCGCGTTTAGGGGATGTCTTAAGCCACTTATACTTAGCATCTTGTGTATTAAAACGTTTTGAAGACGAGGGGCGTCAACAAGCTGATCTTCCGTTCGTAAAATATGCGGTTGAATTGTCACTGTTTGAAATTGGCCAAGCATTTGACGGTTTTTTCAAAAACTTTTCAAACCCAGTTATTAACTTCATTTTAAAACGTATTGTATTTCCGCTTGGTAATCATTATCAGCGCCCAAGTGATGAACTTGCACAAACAATTTGTGAGCATATGACCCAACCTGGGGTATTTAGAAACCGCTTAACTCATTTATGTTATGTGGATGATAAAGCGGGTACTGGTGTGATGGAGAATGCGTTTATGGCGATGCATGATACCAGCTCCGCCTTCAAACGATTGAAGAAATGGCAACGTGACGGCACACTTAACCGTAATGCTGATATAGCAACTGCAATCGACAGTGCGCTTGAAAAACAGTTAATAACTGATGAGCAAGGCGAAAAGCTACATGCTGCAAATAACCTACGCAAACAGGCTATTGCGGTAGATAATTATCAGCCAGGTGAACTGTAATAGCGAAAACTAACAAGCCTTGCTGCGAGCAAGGCTTGTTAAGCTATTTAAATATTTAATATAAAGCGTTAGCGTGCAAAAGGATCGGCATTGATTTTATCAACATACCAATTGCCTTTTTTACGCACCATTTTTACGCTGCGCATATCATCAACTTTATTACCATTGAAGTGGCCTGTGAAAATAAGGTTGATATTGGCTGTATCGCCATACTGTTCTCTTAAACTCATATTAGTCATATCAACTTCAATTACTACATCATCGTATTGCATGTTGACTAAATTGCGGGCAAATTGTTTTGAGGTGCCATAAGAGTTCATGATCCGCGCCATTTTAGGTGTGGCCATGGTAGTGGCTTTGCTCAGATCCTGTTCGTTATAAAGTGTATCAAAAAATAGTGCTGCGCTATTTCCTGGGGTATTTTTTTCACCTTTTGGTGAATCTTCATTTCCACAGCCGCTTAACAGCAGTAAAAATGTAGCAGTGCAAAGAGTTATAAATGATTTCATTAGATAAATAGATTTATTAGTGATGATTTAGTGTGTGACGAAATACGACAGATGTAAAGTTTACGGTAAGAATTAGTGATGTGAATGCAATAAATAATAAAAAAGGATGCAGTTTGCATCCTTTTTCAAAAGCTATTTAAACTTATTGAACCAGCTCTTGCTCTGAAAACTCTTCAGCAAAAAGTGGGCTTGATAAATAACGTTCAGTTGCACTAGGTAAAATTACTACGACATTTTTACCTGCATTTTCAGGTAACTCAGCAATGCGTTTTGCCGCAACAACCGCAGCGCCAGATGAAATACCAACTAATATACCTTCTTTTTTCATCAGCTCATGAGCCATTGCTATACATTCTTCATTAGACACTTGCTCTACACCATCGATCATTGATAGATCTAAATTACCAGGAATAAAGCCTGCGCCAATACC
Source organism: Pseudoalteromonas sp. SG41-5 (assembly GCF_014164495.1). Taxonomy (NCBI): domain Bacteria; kingdom Pseudomonadati; phylum Pseudomonadota; class Gammaproteobacteria; order Alteromonadales; family Pseudoalteromonadaceae; genus Pseudoalteromonas; species Pseudoalteromonas sp. SG41-5. The sequence continues at coordinate 36,580 of NZ_JACJFH010000036.1, forward strand.
TTGAATTTTATGTGGCCCAGGTTTAATTTCTTCACCCGCGAGTGTTTGGCTGATCACTGGCGAATTAGTTGGTTCAACAGCGCTTGATTTTACATTAAGGCCTTTTTCAAGTTTCAAATAACGGCTGACACCAGTAATTGTACCTCCAGTACCCACACCAGCCACAAAGAAATCAACTTTACCATCTAATGCATTAAAGATTTCTGGGCCTGTTGTTTCAAAGTGAATTTTAGGGTTTGCAGGGTTTTCGAATTGTTGCAATAAAATAAACTTTTCAGGGGCTGATGCTTGAATTTCCTTTGCCTTAGCGATCGCACCGTTCATACCTTTAGCGCCATCTGTAAGTACAAGGTTTGCACCAAGTGCTTTTAATAGTTTACGACGTTCTAAGCTCATAGTGTTTGGCATCGTAAGCGTTAACTTGTAACCACGAGAGGCTGCAACAAATGCCAGTGCAATACCTGTGTTACCTGAAGTAGGCTCGATGAGCTCTTTGTCTTTGGTAAGTTGACCTGATTTTTCAGCCTCCCAAATCATCGATGCACCAATGCGGCATTTAATACTAAAGCTTGGGTTACGCGACTCAACTTTAGCGTATACATTCCCACCTGTAACACGATTAAGTTTTACCAACGGTGTGTTACCGATGCTTAGTGAGTTATCTTCAAAAAAAGTAGACATAATGTTCCCTTAGGTGCAATTTATTCAATCGTGACCGATTTTTATGTAATCGATCTGTAATAGTGACACTTTACTGCTGAATTAAAAAAACTAAAGTAAAGTTTGGCTATAAGATATATCTATTCGGCTTATAACTGAATGAAATAAAAACAGCGACTGCTTGTAAGTATAGTTATTAAGACCAAAATACTATCAGTTATGCTGACATAGGATTACTAGGGATACAAATACTGACCAAAATTTATATGCGCTAGATCATAATGAATTGCCTAGTTGATATTATAATGAACAAATTAGACGGGCGTTTAACGCTAAAAGTGATTGTATTTTGTGCAAACAGGCTGTTGTTGAGCGGTTTTATGATACATATAATTAAAAACATGCTAAAACCTCACCCATCAAAATTTATGAAGTGATGACAATGACTTTAATCTTAAAATTAATTGCCGGTATATTGGCCGGTATTTTAGTGGGCTTATATGTTCCACTAACAGGTGTTGAACTCCTTTACACGGTAAAAGAAATAATTGGTCAGCTGATCACTTTTACTATTCCACTAATTATTTTATTTTTTATAGCATCAGGAATTGCAGGTTTACCAAAAGGTTCAGGCCATTTGTTAGGTAAAACCGTTGGTTTCGCCTACGGTTCGACCATTATTGCAGGCACATTAGCTGTGATGGTTGTTAGTGCAATTATTCCGTTATTTGATGGCGGTTTAACCTTTGAAGCTGAAATAGCAACCGAAATGGCAAGTTTTATTGATTTAGAGATCCCACCATTGATGGGTGTTATGACCGCGCTTGCCACAGCGTTTGTGTTTGGCATCGGTATGAGCCAATTAGAGCTAGAGACCTTGAAAAAAGTATCGGATCAGGGCCGCGATGTGATTGATGGTTTGCTAGCAAAAGTTATTATTCCAGCATTACCGTTTTATATTGCAGGTGTGTTTGCTGAGATGACAGTTGCAGGCACTGTTGTTGATACCTTACAAACGTTTGGTGTGGTGTTGATTGCTGCATTAATAATGCATTGGGTATGGTTAAGTATTCTTTATATCGGTACGGGTATTTTATTAAAACGCAACCCAATTGAATTAATTAAAAATATGCTCCCAGCTTACTTTACAGCCTTAGGCACTATGTCAAGCGCTGCGACTATTCCAGTGTCTTTACGCTCAAGCAAAGCAAATAATGTAAAAGAAGATGTTGCTAACTTTACTGTACCTTTGTGTGCGACTATTCATCTATCTGGCTCAACGATCACTATCGTAACTTGCGCGATGGCGGTGATGTTTTTATCACCAAATATGGATGTACCATCATTATTTGGGATGTTGCCGTTTATTATGATGCTAGGTGTGGTAATGATTGCCGCGCCGGGTGCTCCGGGCGGGGCAGTCATGTCTGCGCTGGGTTTATTAACCAGCATGCTCGGTTTCAATGAAGGTGCTGTGGCACTCATGATAGCGCTTTATCTGGCTCAGGATAGTTTTGGCACAGCCTGTAATGTTACCGGTGATGGGGTAATTGCCTTGTGGGTTGACCGCTTCAGTGAAAAAACGCCATCTTAAATTAGTTATCTGAAACGATAATTGGGTTATCGTTTCAGATTTTCTGTGTTAGTGTGACGAATTAAATTGTCATACTGACATGCTGTTAGGTTATATGAGGGTGTCCCATTGATTAATGTACTTTTAGTTGATGACCATGAACTCGTACGAACGGGTATCAAACGTATTTTAGATGATGTTCGTGGGTTTAAAGTAATTGGTGAAGCTAAAACAGGTGAAGAAGCGGTACAGTTTTGCCGTCAGCATTCTCCTGATATTGTGCTAATGGACATGAATATGCCAGGTATTGGCGGATTAGAAGCGACCAAGAAAATTTGTCGCTATTGCCCTGATGTGAAAATTATTGTGTTAACTGTACATTGTGAAGACCCATTCCCAAGTAAAGTGATGCAAATTGGCGCTCATGGTTACTTAACCAAAGGGGCGGGCTCTGATGAAATGGTCAATGCAATTCGCGCAGTAAATGCAGGACAACGCTATATTGCACCAGAAATAGCTCAACAAATTGCCCTTGCGCAAGTGACGGGTCGTACTGATGAAAGTCCATTTCAGAGTTTATCTGAACGTGAATTACAGATCATGTTAATGATCACTAAAGGTGAAAAGGTGCAAGACATTGCCGAACGCCTTAATTTAAGTTCTAAAACAGTGAACAGTTATCGCTATAGAATGTTTGAAAAGCTGAATGTGGGTGGTGATGTTGAACTAACTCATTTGGCTATTCGTCATAAGATGATCGACATCGACAGCGCCCACTAGTGTTGCCCCATGGCAGAATTTGATCACGCCCATTTCTTAAAAACACTATCAAGCGAACCCGGCGTTTATCGGATGCTTGATAGTGATGATAAAGTTATTTATGTTGGTAAAGCTAAAAACCTTAAAAAACGTGTTAGTAGCTATTTTCGTAGCAATGTCACGGATGGCAAGACTCGCGCTTTAGTCAGTAACATTAGTGATATTGACATCACTTTAACCAATACTGAAACCGAAGCCTTACTGCTTGAAAATAACTTAATAAAAAAATATCAGCCACGTTACAATATTTTACTGCGTGATGATAAATCCTATCCGTATATTTTATTAACTGCTCACAAACATCCAAGACTTGCATTTCATCGCGGTAGCCGCAAAGTGAAAGGCGAGTATTTTGGGCCATTTCCAAGCGCTGGCGCTGTCTCTGAAAGTTTGCGGTTAATGCAGAAAATATTTCCTGTTCGTCAATGTGAAGATGCGTATTATCGCGTTCGCAGTCGACCTTGTTTGCAATTTCAGCTAAAACGTTGTTCTGCACCTTGCGTGAATGAAGTGAGTGACGATGAATACAATCAGCAAGTTGATTTTGTACGTAAATTTTTGACTGGCAAATCTCATGAAGTCATCGCAGCGTTGATCTCTAAAATGGAAGCTGCGAGCCACGCTTTGCAATTTGAATTGGCAGCTAAAGTACGCGATCAAATAATGCTACTGCGTAAAATGCAAGAGCAACAATCAATATCAGGTAATTATGCCGAAATGGATGTTGTGGGTTTTGCTCATTTAAATGGCCTTAATGGCATTCATTTGTTGATGATCCGCGATCATAAAGTACTCGGTAGCAAAACGTACTTTCCAAAAGTACCGAAAGATTCACAGCCACAAGAAATACTGGCTTCATTTCTTGGGCAATATTATTTAGCGCCAGGTGCAACAGGGCGAATTGCTAAAGAAGTTATTTTGCCATTTGCACTTGATGAAGTTGATGTACTCAGTGAAGCATTAAGCCAAGTGAGTGAACGCAAAGTAACTTTAAAAACAGTTACACGCGGTGAGCGTGCGCAATACTTACAGCTCGCTAATAAGAATGCGCTTAATAGTATTACCGTGAAGCAAAGCACTCAGGATTCGATTAATAAGCGTTACGCACAACTTAAAGCGACGTTAGGGCTTGATGATATTAATCGTATGGAATGTTTTGATATCAGCCATACAATGGGAGAAAACACAGTTGCCAGTTGTGTGGTGTTTGATTCGCAAGGACCGAATAATAAAGAATATCGACGCTTTAATGTCACAGGGATCACTGGAGGTGATGATTATGCTGCAATGGAGTTTGCGTTAAACAAGCGTTACAACAAGTTGGTTGACGAAGATAAAATTCCTGATGTGATTTTTATCGACGGTGGTAAAGGACAACTTTCTCGTGCCGAGCAGTACTTTGCTAATTGGCCACATGCAAAAATGCCGCTGTTAGTCGGTGTGGCAAAAGGCACCAGTCGTAGGCCAGGCCTTGAAACACTATTAATTGATGGTGGCCGGAAAACAATCCCAATGGATTCAGACGCACCAGCGCTACATTTGATCCAACATATTCGCGATGAATCACATCGCTTTGCTATTGCAGGGCACCGTAACAAGCGGCAAAAACAACGCACTCAATCACTATTAGAAGAGATAGGTGGTATCGGCTCGGTACGACGCCAAACATTATTAAAATTTTTAGGGGGCATGCAGGGAGTAAAAGCTGCTAATATAGATCAATTAAAGCAAGTACCCGGGATCAGCTCTGACATGGCTGAGAAGATATTTAACCATTTGCATGACAAGGGCTAGCCCTTCGTGCGAATATAGAAAAAAAGACATCCCCAAGTAGTTATGTGGAATATTCCAAACACACTCACAACATTTAGACTTTTTCTTATCCCCATTTTTTTGGTGGTATTTTATCTGCCTTATTCATGGGCTTTCTTTGCTGCAGCTTTTATTTTCTGGCTTGCATCGATCACTGATATTCTTGATGGCTATCTAGCGCGCAAGCTTGAGCAGTCTACGCCATTTGGTGCATTCTTAGATCCTGTTGCTGACAAAGTGATGGTGTGTACAGCATTGGTTGCTTTAGCTAGTTATTATCAATCAATGTATATGACTATTCCTGCTTTAATCATAATAAGCAGAGAAATTGTTATCTCAGCACTTCGAGAATGGATGGCAGAGCAAGGCAAGCGTGGTAATGTAGCTGTATCAAATATGGGTAAGTTTAAAACTGCTGCGCAAATGTTAGCTATTATTGGACTCATTTGGCAATACGATAGTTGGATGATGTACTTAAGTTATGGCTTACTTTACATTGCGACCTTCTTAACGGTTACTTCTATGCTGCAATATTTGATAGCAGCGTGGTCTGAATTGACTAAAAATTGACTCTAAACGTATAATAACGCACCGTTTTAGATAAAAAATAATCAAACAGTTCAAAACTAGCATTTTTTGTATTGACGCGTTTAATAATCTCTGTAGAATGCGTCCGTGTTGAGAGGGCATAGCCCCCTAGATAAACAAAGTGACACTGGTTAAGTTGCTAGAATGTTTTACCGCGACAAGGTTGCGATGAAACATATTAATACTTACATGCGTTATGCGGCACTAGCTCAGTTGGTAGAGCGCGACCTTGCCAAGGTCGAGGTCACGAGTTCGAGCCTCGTGTGCCGCTCCAGTTTATCAAAGGTTACCCAGTATTGAGGCGGAATGGCAGAGTGGCCATGCACCGGATTGCAAATCCGTTTACCCCGGTTCGACTCCGGGTTCCGCCTCCAATCAACACTCCACACGCTTTAATTAGCAAACTCGATGCCCGAGTGGTGGAATTGGTAGACACAAGGGATTTAAAATCCCTCGACTAACAAGTCGTGCCGGTTCAAGTCCGGCCTCGGGCACCACTTTGTGGTTTAGTTGCATATACCAAATGTAACTTTTAAAAATGTAGTAATTAGAATTAATATGATGCGGCACTAGCTCAGTTGGTAGAGCGCGACCTTGCCAAGGTCGAGGTCACGAGTTCGAGCCTCGTGTGCCGCTCCATATTAGTTGTATCCACTTGCTTTAAATAGCTAACTCGAAGCCCGAGTGGTGCAATTGGTAGTCACAAGGGACTTAAAATCCCTCGACTAACAGGTCGTGCGGGTTCAAGTCCGGCCTCGGGCACCACTTTAAATTACTCAACCAAGGTAATTTAAGGGCGATAAAAAATATTTCTTACAAAGAATTATATCTAATTATGCGGCACTAGCTCAGTTGGTAGAGCGCGACCTTGCCAAGGTCGAGGTCACGAGTTCGAGCCTCGTGTGCCGCTCCAAATTATTTGTTACATTTAGGCGGAATGGCAGAGTGGCCATGCACCGGATTGCAAATCCGTTTACCCCGGTTCGACTCCGGGTTCCGCCTCCAAATAATTACTCCACACGCTTTAATTAGCAAACTCGATGCCCGAGTGGTGGAATTGGTAGACACAAGGGATTTAAAATCCCTCGACTAACAAGTCGTGCCGGTTCAAGTCCGGCCTCGGGCACCACTTTATATTCACTATTACTTCATTTATACCTACAGCGTAAAAAAACACACCCAAAATTGCTTATCTATCTATTAAATTAAACTTTCACCTTATAGCTTTTGTATGCGTTTAACTTTTATCCATAGCGCGTACGGACAATCTTAATACCAAAATATACGCAAATCACTTTGTTGATTGATGCCAGAGAAATTAGCTTAACTAACACTAATACCAATCTGCATAAAGATTAAGTAAATTTGATACAATCTCTAGAGCATATAATTTTAACCGTATCAGGGACGGAGATGAATTTAT
>NZ_JACJFH010000037.1:0-42719 GCF_014164495.1 Pseudoalteromonas sp. SG41-5
ATAAAATATAAGCTGTGAGTCATATTCACAGCTTTTTTTTTGCGCCTTTGGTCGTACTGGGGTTTTCATGTTAAGCCTTGGGATCTATACTAGGTGCGCAATTTGGGATAGCTGTCTATTTATAAAAATAGTCAGCTCTTTTAGTATAAAAAATTGGATAAAGCATCATGAATTTGCATGAGTATCAGGCAAAACAACTTTTTGCCGAATATGGTTTACCAGTTTCTCAAGGTTTCGCTTGCGATACACCTGAAGAAGCTGCAGCAGCTGCTGAGAAAATCGGCGGTGATATGTGGGTTGTTAAAACTCAGGTTCACGCAGGTGGACGTGGTAAAGCTGGCGGTGTAAAGCTAGTTAAAACTATCGACGAAGTTAAAGCGTTTGCAGCTAACTGGTTAGGTAAAAACCTAGTTACTTACCAAACAGACGAGAATGGTCAGCCAGTTGCTAAAATTTTAGTAGAAAGCTGTACTGATATCGCCAACGAATTGTACTTAGGTGCAGTTGTTGACCGTGCATCTCGCAAAGTTGTTTTCATGGCGTCTACTGAAGGCGGTGTTGAAATTGAAACTGTTGCTGAAGAAACACCAGAGCTTATCCACAAAGCAGAGATCGACCCATTAGTAGGTCCTCAAGCTTACCAAGCACGTGAACTAGGTTTTAAATTGGGTCTTAACCCAGTACAAATGAAACAGTTCGTACAGATCTTTATGGGTCTTGGTAAAATGTTTACTGATTTCGATTTCGCACTACTTGAAATCAACCCGCTTGTTATCACTGATGAAGGTAACCTTCACTGTCTTGACGGCAAGATCGGTATCGATGGTAATGCACTTTACCGTCAACCTAAAATGCGTGATTTCCACGATCCATCACAAGAAGATGCACGTGAAGCTCATGCAGCAAGTTTTGAACTTAACTACGTTGCATTAGACGGTAACGTTGGTTGTATGGTTAACGGTGCAGGCCTAGCAATGGGTACTATGGACATCGTAAACCTACACGGTGGCAAGCCTGCAAACTTCCTAGATGTTGGCGGCGGCGCGACTAAAGAACGTGTATCAGAAGCATTCAAAATCATTCTTTCTGATGACAACGTTAAAGCCGTTTTAGTTAACATCTTCGGTGGTATCGTTCGTTGTGACATGATCGCTGAAGGCATCATTGGTGCAGTTAAAGAAGTTGGCGTAAACGTACCAGTAGTTGTACGTTTAGAAGGTACTAACGCTGAGCTAGGTCGTGAAGTTCTTAAGAACTCTGGTCTAGATATCATTGCTGCTGAATCACTAACAGACGCGGCTGAAAAAGTTGTTGCTGCTGCGGAGGGCAAATAATGTCTGTATTAATCAATAAAGATACAAAAGTTATCTGTCAAGGTTTCACCGGTGGCCAAGGTACTTTCCACTCTGAGCAAGCGCTTGAGTACGGTACACAAATGGTTGGTGGTGTAAGCCCAGGTAAAGGCGGTCAAACGCACCTTGGTCTTCCAGTATTTAACACTGTACGTGATGCTGTAGAAGCAACTGGCGCAACTGCATCAGTTATCTATGTACCAGCACCTTTTTGTAAAGATGCTATCTTAGAAGCAATCGATGCGGGCATCGAGCTAATCGTTTGTATCACTGAAGGTATCCCTACACTTGATATGGTTGACGTTAAAGTTAAACTAGATCAAACAGGTACTCGTATGATCGGTCCTAACTGTCCAGGTGTTATCACTCCTGGTGAGACTAAGATTGGTATCATGCCTGGTCACATCCACAAACCTGGTAAAGTAGGTATTGTTTCTCGCTCTGGTACTTTAACGTACGAAGCTGTTAAACAAACTACAGATGCAGGTTTCGGTCAGTCTACCTGTGTTGGTATTGGTGGCGACCCAATTCCTGGTACTAACTTTATCGACGTTTTAGAAATGTTCGAAAAAGATCCACAAACTGAAGCGATCGTAATGATCGGTGAAATCGGTGGTACTGCAGAAGAAGAAGCTGCAGAGTACATCAAAGCTAACGTTACTAAGCCTGTTGTTTCTTACATTGCTGGTGTTACTGCACCAGAAGGTAAGCGTATGGGTCACGCTGGCGCAATCATCGCTGGTGGTAAAGGTACTGCTGATGAGAAATTTGCTGCATTAGAAGCTGCGGGCGTAAAAACTGTACGTTCACTTGCTGATATCGGTAAAGCACTTAAAGAAAAAACTGGCTGGTAATAACCCGCTATGTTTTGAAAAAAAGGCTCACTTAGTGAGCCTTTTTTATTGTCATTATTCATAAAGTATTATGTCTAGATAATGATAAATTTCAGAATCTTTAGCTGTTTATTTAATAATAAAAATCAATAGCTTGTTTCAATAAAATCTACTGGTAATAATCAAAACTGCCGTTATAATGTGCGATTGCTTTTTATCATTGGAAGATCTAGCAGTAATGCGAATAATTTATTTTACAGTCTACCTTGTATGCTTTTGTTGCTCTTTCAATTTATTTTCATCTACTTCATTTCGTACCGCATTTTTAGTAACCGAACAACGCGCATTAGCTGAACCAAATCAGTTGATCGAAGAATTAGTTCTTACACAAGCAGCTCAGGGTATTTCTACCACTGAACACGCTTATAATAATACTTTGTTAGCACGGCTGTATTTATTTAAAGGTGATATCGCACGTTCACAAAGTTACTTTGAACTTGCCCAACAACAACTGCCTAAAGACGATGATTGGATCCAAGGTTATTGGTTAATGTATCGGAGTGTTTTTTCTTTAGAAGAAGGGCTGTTACCTGAAAGTATTAAACAAATCCGCTTAGCACAAAATGCCTTTACTCAAGCAAACGATTTAGAGATGTTGGTACAAGCTGAGTCTATTGAAGGAGCTCTGTTGCTCTGGCAAGAGGAATACCCTAAAGCAATAGAAATTATCGAAAATGCCTACATTGAAGCGAAAACTACGAATATGTCATCAACTACCATGCTTTATGTTTATGATAGTTTAGCGGCATATTATTCGACCATGTCACTATTTGAGAAAGGTGAGCAATATGCAGTTTTGGCGCGCGATATCGCCAGCAAAAACGGCGATGTTGTCAATGGTTTGCCTGTTATCTATATCTTATGCATGACATATGAGCGCGCTGAAAAACTTGATTCAGCGGCGGCTTGTTATGAAGAAATGATAATGTTATCAGCAATGGTAAAAGCACCGCGCTATCTTTTTTTGGCACCAGCTGGTAAGGCAAATGTCGCTCTGAAGCAAAAAAAATATTCGCAAGCGTTGCAACTACTATACTTGGCTAAAAGTTATGTCAATAAAGTGATTGTAAATCCAGCGCATATAATTGCGTTAAATAATGGATTTGCTAAAACTTTCTTAGCATTACAGCAACCAGAGCAAGCACTTGAATATATTCAAGCATCAGAGTTATTGTTGACTGATTACGATAGGCCGCTTAATAACCGTTACAGCCGTAATACACTTAGCTTAAAGGCGCAAAGCCTAGAACAATTAGGTCGTTTTGCAGAGGCTACTAATGCACTGAAGTTATTGATTAAGCTTACAGAGCAAGCAAAAGAAACAACGCAGCAGAAACTCGAGCAAGAAGCACGCTCACGATTTGAATCTACTCAACAAGATATCAAATTGCAGTTGGCTGAAGAGAAATTAAAATACCAACAAATTACTTTAGATAAGTTAGCTAAAGAAGGACAGTTACAAGCAGCCTATTCTGTTATTGGTATATTAGCGATATTAAGCATTACAATTTTCGCATTAAATCAACGCAAAGCATATTTACGAAGCCAACGCAGAGCAAATACAGATCCACTCACTGGAGCTCATAACCGTCGCTATATTCTCGATTTTATTGCATCGCAACTTATCGGGAAGCAACAAAACTTTTCAGTTTCAATTTTAGATATTGATCATTTTAAACAAGTAAATGATCAATATGGTCATGATATCGGTGATCAAGCCCTAATTGCTTTTAGCGCGTTACTTACTGAGCAGTTAGCTGATACTGAGTATCAATTTGCTCGCTTTGGTGGTGAAGAGTTTATTGTGGTAATGCCAAACTTAACACTTGCACAAGGGCATGATTTTATCGGTAACTTATGCATTTGTTTAAAATCGTTAAGCTTGACCGATAAAAAAATCACTTTAACAAGCAGTGCTGGGGTCGCACAAATGCAGCCAGGATTAGCCCTTAATACATTATTAAAAGTTGCTGACACAAACCTTTACCATGCTAAAAATACTGGCAGGGATAAGGTCTGTAGTTAACATGAACTCAGCTTAAGGGGGTCATTATCGACAAGCTCGCTATTATAGATAATGATTGATATGTTGAAAAAATCGCACAGTGATATCTTGGCGCTCTTTATTAATAGATAATGGTTCGATGAGTGTACGGATCACACTTTCAACTTGATTCATAAACCGACCGTGGCCAATTCCTTGTTCGTCTTTTTCACTGGCAACAATAACAAAATGCAGTGAATCTACTAGCTTTTCATCATGCCAATAATGACTGTATTGCGTTTTTTGATCGTCGGTTGAAAAACTTAGCTTTTGCAATTCATGATTGCCATCGTTGTTATCAGTCTTACTGTTTCTAATTATTGGCATCGTACCATTTGCTATCATCGCCGCTAAATGTAAATTTTTGGCGGCGCATTGCTTAATAAATGCGTCATAAAAGTGCTGGTAAAACTCTGTGAATGTTGGCTTATTAAGTAAATGATGAAACTGAGTTTTAATAGTACGTGTTATTGGGATCGCAAATGTCGTATAGGTCATCTCATTATGTTCTGCAGGGAGTGTACAATGGCGGCTTTGGTAGCGAGGGTAGAGTCCTCTGAGTTTATAACCGTAGCTTTCTTTACATCCTTTCGCTTTGGCGAACAAGTCATAGGTTAAATGTTGATGATCACGCACTTTTATTGCTGCTTCATCGATCAATAATGTGCTTTGTAGGTATTCGAGTACTTTTTTAACCCGAGTATGGAATATGGCAGCATTCGCACGCAAGTCTTCACCAGTAGCAAGGAAGAGTAAGCGAATTTTTTTACTGGGTTTGCTGCTGTCGTAAATGCATTTATGCGCTTCATGGTAACGCGGGTTATAAAAGAATAAAATTTGTTTTTCTGTTTGTAAACAATACGACTCTTCATGAAACCTAACAACGGGGAGCTTATCGTTTGCTATCAAATGTACATTGTGTAGCTCGTATTCATCACATGAAGAGAATAGCTGTCGTGCTAAACGTTCATAACATTGCTGTATATTACTAAAACGTGCGTATAAATCGGCACTGGGTACGAACTCCGCTAAGATATATTGGTTTGCGCGTGCAGTAGTTGGGATATAAACGCGATGCTGTGAAAGTGAAGCCATTATTTTCTCCTTAAAAGAATTACTTTAATGACGTCACTGTAGCTTGGTTGAATGACTGTTTTATTGCGCTAGAACAATTTATCGTCATTAAGAGATTAAATAACAACCCAGGCGTGGTTCTTTAGCTAGTATTTTCCGCTAAGCACACAATATGTAATAAACCCGCATCTATTACTGTATGTTAAAGTTTGTTTTTATAATATACCCAAACCACCTCAATATGCAGAATTCAGCGTTTCACAGGGGCTTAATATCAAGGCGTTACTTTGCAACAATGGCAGTCCCTTTTAAGAAGTAACAACGATGAGAGTAAGTGCCTGCGAAACGCCCAACGGGTTGGTTTAAAAACGATTTATACTGCGTTATTGATTTTACCAATAGAACCACTATTATTTGCAATCAATGCCTTGCCTAAATCGCTTTTAATTCCAACTGAAACTCGCATCTTGGGGTGGTTTGGGTATAATGCAGTAGTTTTGTCACCATGCACTATTGTGAGGATTGTATTCCTATGGCGGAAATTGAGAATCGCCCAAGTAACTTTATAAGAACCCGTATTGATGAAGATTTAGCATCAGGTAAACATGCGTCTACACATACTCGTTTTCCACCAGAGCCAAATGGTTTTTTACATATTGGTCATGCTAAATCAATTTGTTTAAATTTTGGTATTGCGCAAGACTACAGTGGTCAATGTAATTTACGTTTTGATGATACTAACCCTGAAAAAGAAGATATTAACTACGTTAATTCAATCAAAGAAGATGTTCAGTGGTTAGGTTTTAACTGGGATGGTGAAATAAAGTATTCGTCAAATTATTTTGATACTTTGTATGACTATGCTGTAGAGCTTATTAATAAAGGCTTAGCCTATGTGTGCTTTTTAACAGCTGATCAAGCGCGTGAATATCGCGGCACGTTAAAAGAGCCTGGTAAAAATAGTCCAACCCGTGATACTAGTCCTTCAGAAAACCTAGCACTATTTGAAAAAATGCGTGCTGGTGAATTTAAAGAAGGCGAGTGTGTATTACGCGCAAAAATCGATATGGCCAGCTCATTTATGGTGCTGCGTGATCCTATTATTTATCGTGTGCGTTTTGCTCATCATCATCAAACCGGTGATAAATGGTGTATTTACCCAATGTATGACTTTACGCACTGTATCTCAGATGCGCTAGAGGGCATTACCCATTCATTGTGTACACTTGAATTTCAAGATAACCGCCGTTTATATGATTGGGTGTTAGATAACATCAGTCTTGAATGTCATCCACAACAAATTGAGTTTTCAAGGTTAAACCTTGAATACACTATAATGTCAAAGCGTAAGCTAAATGATTTAGTGGTCAATGAGTATGTTGAAGGGTGGGATGATCCGCGTATGCCTACCATTGCAGGTCTGCGCCGTCGTGGTTATACACCAGCATCAATTCGTGAATTTTGCTTACGTATTGGCGTAACCAAACAAGAAAACATGGTTGAAATGGGCATGCTTGAAGCCTGTATCCGTGAAGACTTAAACGAACATGCTCCACGTGCCATGGCCGTTCTCGATCCGGTTAAAATCATCATTGAAAACTATGCTGTTGATACCGTTGAAACCTTATCAATTGCAAATCATCCAAATGATGAAAGTATGGGTCGTCGTGATGTTCCGTTCACCCGTGAAATTTATATTGAACGTGAAGACTTCAAAGAAGAAGCAAATAACAAATTCAAGCGCTTAGTACTTGATAAAGAAGTTCGATTACGTGGTGCTTATGTTATTAAAGCAGAGCGTGTTGAAAAAGACGAAAATGGCGAAATAACCACGATTTTTTGTAGCTATGATCCACAAACGCTGGGCAAAAATCCAACTGATGGACGTAAAGTGAAGGGCGTTATCCACTGGGTGTCAGCCAGTGAGTCAATCACCGCAGAAGTTCGTTTATATGATCGGTTATTCAGCGTACCAAATCCTGCAGCAGCTGAAGACTTTGCAACAACTTTAAATCCTGATTCATTAGTGGTTTTAGCAAATGCAAAACTTGAGCCATCACTTGCTAATGCAGAGCCTGCACAAGGTTTTCAATTTGAACGTACAGGGTACTTCAGCCGTGATACTAAGTCAGAGAACATTGTATTTAACCAAACAGTTGGTTTACGTGATTCTTGGACTAAAACACAGCAGTAGTTTTTTATCCCTTCGCTCAAAGGCGAGGGGATAAAAGTAACAGACATAAAAAAACCTGCAATTTGCAGGTTTTTTTTATTCAGCTAATAAATTATTGGCTATCAGCAAATGCTTTACATGCTGCAGTGTCAGTACACTCGCCATACAGATAAAGAGAGTGGTTGGTTAATTTAATACCATTTTCTTCTGAAATTTCAAGTTGACGACGTTCAATCATTTCATCTTCAAATTCAACAACTTTACCACATTTTAAACATACTAGGTGATCATGGTGTGTGCTACCAGAGAGTTCAAATACAGACTTACCGCCTTCAAAATGGTGACGGCTAACAATACCCGCATCATCAAATTGGTTAAGTACGCGGTACACAGTAGCAAGGCCAATTTCTTCACCTAGGTCCAAAAGAATTTTGTAAACATCTTCAGCGCTGATGTGTTGGTTATCTGGAGATTGTAAAATCTCTAAAATTTTAATACGCGGCAAAGTTACTTTTAAGCCGGCTTTTTTTAATTCCAAGTTATGATCAGTCATTAAATCTGTCTCAATTATATTTGGTTATACTAGACACCTTACAAAGATGTACACGACACATTAGCAACGATAAGAATAACGTGCCTAGTCATTAAGTGCAAAGATCAATTGCTAGAAATACTTATAAAATGTGTAATAGGAAAACGAACGTCATTATTTTATACGATTACTAGCAATAAAGTGCATTTAATCAGCAAGTTCACTTAAACACATTTCTTCATAAACTTGTGCTGACCATGCTTTTACACGTTGTTCAGTAAGCTCTGGTTGACGGTCTTCATCAATGCCTAAACCAACAAAATGGTTGTCATCAGCCATGCCTTTCGAGGCTTCAAAATCATACCCTTGTGTTGGCCAATGACCCACAACAATAGCGCCACGCTCAGTAACGATGTCATTGATCATACCCATCGCATCAAGGAAGTATTCAGCGTAGTCTTCTTGATCGCCACAGCCAAAAATAGCCACAAGCTTGCCTTCAAAATCAACTTCTTCTAATTCAGGGAAAAAGTCATCCCAATCACATTGTGCTTCACCATAATACCAAGTAGGAATGCCAAATAAGATTAAATCAAATTCTGCGATCTGTTCTTTTGAACTTTTAGCAATATCATGCACAGCCACTAACTTTTTACCCAATT
Organism: Pseudoalteromonas sp. SG41-5; assembly: GCF_014164495.1. Taxonomy (NCBI): domain Bacteria; kingdom Pseudomonadati; phylum Pseudomonadota; class Gammaproteobacteria; order Alteromonadales; family Pseudoalteromonadaceae; genus Pseudoalteromonas; species Pseudoalteromonas sp. SG41-5. The sequence goes on from NZ_JACJFH010000037.1 coordinate 8,731, forward strand.
CTTTTTGGATCATTTTAGCTACGTGTTCTGTGTTACCTGTGTCACTTCCGAAAAAAATACCTACACTTGCCATGGATTTAAAACCTTTTATCTATCAATAGCCAATCTTTCTTGTAAAATAGTTTCAATCAGCGCACTGCGGCTAATATTTTGTGCATCGGCCATATCGCTTAACGCTTGATATAACTGCGATGAAACTTTAAATTCGACACGCTTTAAACCACGTGCTTTATCTCTTTTTATTTGATTACGTTTATTTACCTTTAACTGAACCTCCCTTGGTAGGGGATTCGTTTTTGGTCTGCCGGGGCGTTTTTCGTATTCAAATAAATCGAGCGTTGTTCTATCTGTTTCAGACTTAGCCATGGTTAACCCACACCCGCACCTTGCCAAAAAACTTGAATAAGTCCTTTAGCGATAAAACCAGAACACCCTAAAAATAGCACAAGCCATACTACATAACGGCCAAATTTAGGCACATTACCTTTTTTTAGTACGTCTTGGATAGCCATACCGATAAAAAAGAACACACCGGCTAAGCCAAAGTACAACCCAAGGGTATCAAATTCGTTAATTAACTGACTGACCATCAACGTATAACCTTTAAATTAAACGGCGCGTACTATAGCATATAAAATTGTAATAATTTAGTGCGCTAAGTCAAAAATACGAGATTAAATTTTGCTTTATTAAGCCATTAAAAAATCATTGATAGACTTATTAACCGCCATTGGTTTTTGGGCATGCAACCAATGACCTGCGCCATGAATAATTTTTGCTTTTGCGTTGCTAAATTGAGCCATAATAGCTTCACGATATTCAGGCAATATATAATCAGAATCGTTCCCTTTGATAAATAAAGTATCGCATAAACAAGAATCATTTGCTTTAATATTTGCTAAAATATTGCGATATTTTTCACTTAGGGTAGTCAAATTAAAGCGCCACTGCAGTTCACCAAGTTCGTTTTTCGCATAGCTTTTTAGCAAAAACTGGCGAACACCTAATTCAGGTATTAGCTGCGTCATTAATTTATCCGCTTCTTTGCGGTCATTAATAGCATGGCTTTTTACCAGCTTTAATGCCGCAATGATATCATCATGACGACTTTGATATGCAACAGGAGCGATATCTAATACTACGAGCTTATTTACTGAGCTTGGATTAATATGTGCTATTTGCATAGCAACTTTCCCGCCCATAGAATGACCGACTAAATGGGCTTTATCAATACTTAAATGGTCCATTAAGGCGAGTACGTCGTCAGCCATTGCCGAGTAATCCATAATATCACTGTGTGGTGAACGGCCATGGTTACGTAAATCAAGATTCGTTACTGTAAAATTTTCTGCCAATGCATTGGCTATAACATTTAAATTTTCCAGTGAACCAAACAATCCATGGATCAAAATTACATGCGGCCCTTGGCCAGTTTGTTTGTAATTTAACAGCATCACAGTTTCCAAAAACAATTTCATAAAAGTGTGCCTAGTTTGCCTAGTGAAATAACAAATTGCAAAACATAGAGAATTAAATCAGGTTTGGGTATAATCAGCATGGATGAAAAAAATGTGACCCGTAACGACAGGAATAACATGAAAAAAATTGACATAGACGACGAGTTATATCAATACATTGCAAGTAACACTCAAAGTATAGGCGAAAGCGCCTCAACTATTTTACGTCGTTTATTAAATATTCACGGCGAAAATGATTTAGCCGCGCAAGAAAAACCAGAACAGCCCGTCACGCATGAGGTTGCAAAGACGACTCAAACAACTGAACACACCTCATCGACCGAGAATAAAAAGTCAGCCGCTGTCACACCATTGACACAAGCGCATGCCAGTGTTTTTAATATACTCAATAAAGAAGAGTTGGCGATGCAAAAAGGCGTAGTAGGGCGCTTTTTGTTTATTTTATCTGCTTTACATAGAACTCATAAAACTGATTTTTCAGCGGTATTGGATGTGCAAGGGCGTGATCGCGTTTACTTCGCAACCAGCAAAGAAGCGTTAGTAAACAGTGGCAGCAGTATGAATCCAAAAAACATTACCGACAGTGAATACTGGGTAATGACCAACTCAAATACTACCCGTAAGAAAATGATGCTACACGAAGTGGCACTTGGCTTAGGCTATAGTGCTGAACAAGCTGAAAAAATTCGAGACTACTTATAAAGGAAATGTAATGGCGATTCATTCCGGTGCAGGGAAACCTGCAACACAATCAGATTTAGTAAATGTACCAAAATTAGTGTCTGCTTATTATTTAAATGAACCCGATCTAGAGCAAAACCCTGAACATTGTGTTGCTTTTGGTACTTCAGGGCACCGAGGTTGTTCATATGATGTGAAATTCAATGAATCTCACATTCTCGCCATTACTCAAGCAATTTGTGATTACCGAAAACAAAATAATATTTTTGGACCGCTATTCTTAGGTAAGGATACGCACGCGTTAAGTGAGGCGGCTTACAATTCAGCGATTGAAGTGCTTGTTGCTAACGAAGTACAAGTGATCACGCAAGAAAACGACGATTTTACACCTACACCGGTGATTAGCCACGCGGTCGTGTGTCATAACAAATTACATCCTCATGAATTAGCTGACGGTATTGTTGTTACACCTTCACATAATCCTCCAGAAGACGGCGGTTTTAAATATAACCCACCTAATGGTGGCCCGGCAGATACTGACGTTACTAAGTGGATAGAAGACAGAGCAAATCAACTACTACTAGAAGATTTAGTTGAAGTTGAGCTATTCCCATTTGCAAAAGCAGCCCGTTCAGGTTTTATTAAATACCAAGATTTAATGACTCCTTATATTGAAGATCTGATTAATGTTGTTGATGTAAAAGCGATTGCAAAAGCAAATATTAAAGTGGGTATTGATCCGCTCGGTGGTTCAGGGATCAACTTTTGGCCTATTATCGCCGAAAAATTTGCTTTAGATTTAACAATCGTCAATGAAAGTGTCGATCCGCGCTTTGCATTTATGCCACTTGATAAAGATGGCAAAATTCGTATGGATTGCTCATCACCTTATGCGATGGCAAACTTAATCGCCCTTAAAGATGATTTTGATATAAGCATTGGCAATGATCCTGACTATGATCGCCATGGTATTGTAACTCCTGACGGCTTAATGAATCCTAATCACTTTTTAGCGGTTGCCATTGATTACTTATTAAATCATCGTGATTGGTCCAAAGGCGTTGAAATTGGCAAGACACTTGTTTCAAGTGCGATGATTGACCGAGTAGTTGCCCGTAATAATCGTCAAGTGCGAGAAGTACCTGTTGGTTTTAAATGGTTTGTCGAAGGGCTAAGTACTGGAACACTCGCGTTTGGCGGTGAAGAAAGTGCCGGGGCATCATTCCTTCGTTTTGACGGTACAGTATGGAATACCGACAAAGACGGTTTCATCATGGGATTATTAGCCGCGGAAATTTTAGCTGTAACAGGAAAAACCCCATCAGCACTTTATAAAGAGCTTGAGCTCGAATTTGGTGCGCCTATATACAAACGTATAGATGCGCCTGCAAGTTCTGCCCAAAAAGAGCGACTTAAAGGGCTAAGTGCGAAAGATGTTACGGCAGATACACTTGCGGGCGAGCCTATTTTACAAAAGCTAACTCATGCGCCTGGAAATAATGCCGCAATTGGTGGTTTAAAAGTAGTTACTGAAAACGGCTGGTTTGCAGCGCGTCCATCAGGTACTGAAGACATTTATAAAATTTACCTTGAATCATTCAAAGGTGAAGAACATTTAGCGCTATTAGAAAAAGAAGCCAAGAAGTTGGTTGATTCAGTGATTAGTTAATAACGCTTAGACTATTTTATAACGGCTGATTTATTCAGCCGTTTTTGTTTCTCATTTGCATAATAATATGAAGGCATTTGGATTATGACAGCCAACTCAGAGTATTTAAACGAATTACAACAGCAAGGCGATTTTTTAACTCTCAGCCGTAATAATGAATGGCACTTAGCACCGAGTGCTTTTACTTTAAGTAATGGTACCACTGTAACTATTCATGACACCGGCGTTATAGAGTTTCAACCAAAATGCGCTACTACAATCGATGTGGTACTTTCAAGTGCGATCCATGGTAATGAAACAGCACCTATTGAAATTTGCGATGAATTAATTAAGCGTATTATCTTAGGCGATTTACAACTAGCACAGCGTGTACTGTTTATTTTTGGTAACCCGCAATCAATTAATATTGACAAGCGTTTTGTTGAAGAAAATCTAAACCGTTTATTTAATGGTCATCACACTGTCGAAGGTGTAAAGATGAATAATGAGCGCACACGAGCGGCCAAGCTTGAACAATATGTTAGTGACTTTTATCAACGCGGCGGTCAGCAGCGAGAGCGCTGTCATTACGATTTACACACTGCTATTCGTGGTTCAAAAAATGATAAATTTGCTGTATATCCATTTTTGCATGGTAAACCGTGGAAAAAGTCGCAACTACAGTTTTTATTAAGCTGTGGAGTAAATACGGTGCTAATGATGAAATCACCAGCCACCACTTTTAGTTACTATTCTTCTTTTGTTCATGGTGCAGATTCATTTACCGTTGAACTTGGTCAAGTAAAACCGTTTGGTGAAAATGATATGAGTCGTTTTGCGAAAACCAAAGCGACCCTAATCGCATTAATTAGCCAAAAAGAAGTGATATATAAAGAATTTGATGCAAGTGACTTTGAGTTATTTGCTGTGCACCGATCAATCAATCGCACTGAACACGATTTTTCGTTTCCTTTTTCGGATGATGCCGAGAATTTTACCGGGTTTAGCAAAGGTGATTTACTCGCAACGGATGGTCAGACCTGTTATTACGCAGATGTTGAAGGCGAAGCAATTATATTTCCTAATGCCGATGTTGCCCTTGGACAACGTGCATTATTAACGGTAATACCATTACAACTGACTGATAATATTATTTAATTTGTTGCTTTGCAGGTCAGCTCAAATCGTTAACTATATGATTGTATATACTTTATGCTCTTGTATAGTTAACTTTCCAATGCCACTGTCGCCAATTAACTTTGTTTCGTCTATGATTAGTTGAATAACACTTTACGTTAACGTAAAGTGTTAGCAGCTTTAATTTAAATACAGTACAGTTTCTGCAAAGTTTATCCTGCAGAGCACAGCCAATAATAACAACTGACTTGTACTGTTTACGACAACAAAAGAAGGTAGGTTATGAGCAATCCAAATAACGTATCGCTGAATATTAGTCATGCTCTCTCATTTATTGACGGTCATGCCTTAAATATTCCGACCTTGAGTATTTTAAACGAGGATGGCGATATCCACGACGGTGCAACAGCCCCCGATATTGATGAAAGTACTGCGCTGCGCTTGTATGAAACAATGCGTTTTATTCGTGCACTTGATGAGCGTATGCAAGCTGCTCAACGCCAAGGCCGGGTAAGCTTTTACATGCAATGTTTAGGCGAAGAGGCGGCAGTGACAGCGTCTGCTGCGGCACTTGATCAAGACGATATGATCATGGCGCAATACCGTGAGCAGGCTGCACTTCATTACCGTGGCTTCACACTTGATCAGTTTATGAATCAAATGTTTTCAAATGAGTTGGATTTAGGTAAAGGTCGCCAAATGCCAATTCACTACGGTTCAAGTGCACTTAATTACATGACTATCTCATCGCCGCTAGGCACTCAAATACCGCAAGCAACAGGTTACGCGTACGGCCAAAAAATTAAACACATAGATGCAAAATCAGGTGAGCTAAGCTCAACGATAGATAACATAACTATCTGTTACTTTGGCGAAGGGGCTGCTTCAGAAGGAGACTTCCATGCTGGTTTAAATATGGCCGCAGTGCATAAGTCACCGGTTATATTTTTTGCTCGCAATAACGGTTATGCGATTTCAACCCCTGCGGATGAGCAATTTAAGGGCGACGGCATCGCTTCTCGTGGCGTAGGTTATGGTATTAAAACGATTCGTGTTGATGGTGCTGATGCACTTGCTGTTTATGCCGCAACTAAAAAAGCCCGTGAACTTGCCACTAAAACAGGTGAGCCGATTTTAATTGAATCGATTGCATATCGCCTTGGCGCGCATTCTACATCAGATGATCCTAGTGGCTATCGTTCAAAAGACGAAGAAGCAAATTATCAATCTTGTCCAATCGAACGTTTTCGCAAATGGTTAATTAAGCAAAACTGGCTTAATGAAGAAGAAGACAATAAAGCCAAAGAGCAAATTCGTGATGATATCCTAGCCGCATTAAAACGCGCTGAAGTGATTGCAAAACCGGCCTTAGAAGAGTTGGTGTCGGATGTATATGATACACCGATCCCTTCTTTGCAACGTCAATACGAGCAATTGAAAACGCATATCAAGCAACACCCCGATGCTTACCCAGTGACTGCAGGGAGAATTAAGTAATGGCTAAAATGAATATGTTACATGCGATTAATTCAGCCCTTGATATAACCATGGCTGAACATCCGCAAGCGTGTATTTTTGGTGAAGATGTTGGCTATTTTGGCGGCGTATTTCGCGCAACGTCTGGACTACAAGAGAAATATGGTCAGCACCGTGTATTTAATACACCATTAACCGAACAAGGGATCATGGGTTTTGCTAATGGCTTAGCAGCGTTTGGCGCACCAGCACTTGCTGAAATTCAATTTGCCGATTATATATTTCCAGCCTTTGACCAAATAGTAAATGAGTCTGCTAAATTTCGTTATCGTAGCGGTAACGAGTTTAATGTTGGCAACCTGACTATCCGTACTCCTTACGGTGGTGGTATTGCCGGTGGTTTATATCATTCGCAATCACCTGAAGCTTATTTTGCACATACCCCGGGACTTAAGATTGTTGTCCCTCGCAACCCTTACCAAGCAAAGGGCTTATTACGTGCTGCAATTAAAGATGATAATCCAGTTATTTTCTTTGAGCCTAAACGTTTATATCGTGCATCAACGGGTGAAGTTCCTGAACAAGATTACAGCATTGAACTGGGTAAAGCTGAAATAGTTAGTGAAGGTACGGATGTAACACTACTTGCTTGGGGCGCACAGATGGAAATCATCGAAGATGCTGCAAAACGTGCAAGTGAGCAAGGTATTAGTTGTGAAGTGATTGATCTACGCAGTATTTTACCATGGGATATGGAAACGATTGTTAACTCAGTGACAAAAACAGGGCGACTTATTGTTAGCCATGAAGCACCAATCACTAATGGTTTTGGTGCAGAAATTGCGGCGACAATCCAACAAGAATGTTTTTTGCATTTAGAATCACCTATCTTACGTGTTTGCGGCTTAGATACTCCGTATCCATTAGCGCTTGAAAAAGAATATGTACCTGATGCGTTGAAAGTGCTCGCAGCAATCAAGCAATCGGTCGAATTTTAGGAGTCATCATGGCAAAAGATTTTATTTTACCGGATATCGGTGAAGGTATCGTTGAATGTGAAGTTGTTGAATGGTTAGTAGCCGAAGGCGACACCGTAGCTGAAGATCAACCGATTTGTGATGTAATGACAGACAAAGCACTGGTGCAAATTCCTGCGGTTCATGATGGTGTGATCAGTAAGCTCTATTATGCTAAAGGGGATATTGCTTTAGTGCATGCCCCGCTGTTTGCAATGGATGTAGCTGGTGAGACTACAGCCGATCATACTCAACCAGAAACAACCAGCGCGATAGAACACACGCAAACAAATACTCACGCTGAAGTCGTTGAGGATTTTATCCTTCCCGATATTGGTGAAGGAATTGTTGAGTGTGAAATTGTTGAGTGGTTAGTCAGCGAAGGCGATTTGATAGAAGAAGACCAAGCCGTTTGTGATGTAATGACAGATAAAGCACTGGTACAAATTCCAGCTAAATATACCGGCACAGTGGTAAAACTTTATTATGCTAAAGGGGATGTTGCACAAGTACACAGTCCACTTTTTCAAATGTCGATTGCAGGCACTCAAGCAAACGTTGTCGATATCAATGATGCATTAGTGAAAGCACAAACCAAAGCGGTAGAGCAAAAACCAGCAGTAGTTGAAAAGTCAGTGACAGCCCCTGTAATTAATAAAAAGGCGGTCGCATCACCGGCAGTAAGACGCAAAGCACGTGAACTTGATGTTGATCTAACCATAGTCCCAGGCAGTGGTAAGAATGGCCGTATTTACAAAGAGGACATTGAACAGTTTGTGAAAGGGGAAGTGCCAAATAGTATTGATACATCACCACTGCAAACGAAGCCTGACGTTACGAAAACCACAGCTAGCGACACTGGCGGCATGCGTATTGAGCCAATTAAAGGCATCAAAGCAGCAATGGCTAAACAAATGGTTGCTTCGGTAACGACTATCCCACATTTTACATTTTGTGATGAGATTGATTTAACAACTTTGATTGCTTTGCGCAGTGATTTAAAAGAGCAATATAAGCAACAAGGCGTTAAATTGACAATGATGCCATTTTTCATCAAGGCCTTATCGCTGGCTATGAAAGAATTTCCGGTATTAAACTCGAAAATAAATGATGAATGCACTGAGCTTAGCTACTTTGATGATCACAATATCGGTATGGCAGTTGACTCTAAAATTGGTTTGTTAGTGCCAAATATCAAACAATGTCAAACAAAGAGTATTGTTGATGTAGCCAATGAAGTAACGCGATTGACGGATGCTGCCCGTGAAGGACGTGTTAGCCCTGACGATCTCAAAGGCGGCACAATTAGCATTTCTAATATTGGTGCGATTGGCGGAACAGTTGCGACGCCAATTATCAACAAGCCAGAAGTGGCGATTGTGGCATTGGGTAAATTACAACATCTACCGCGTTTTGATGCCAAAGGGCAAGTGGTGTCTGCTGCAATTATGCAAGTTAGTTGGTCAGGCGATCACCGAGTGATTGATGGGGCCACGATAGCGCGATTCAATAACTTGTGGAAATCGTATTTAGAAAACCCAGCCAAAATGATGATGGCAATGAGTTAAGCGTAGCTCTTAATTATTCATTTTATCAAAGCTCAGCAGTCGCTGAGCTTTTTTATGTCAGTGACTTACACCCCAAAGAAATATAAGCCATAGCCAACGAGTAAAGCGGGAATTGCCGAATATATTGTTGCCACAAATGCGGCACGTGGTGCCATTGCGATTGCAGGGAAAAGGGCATCGCCGTCATTTGATATTGCATTCGCAGCTAAGGCACTAAAGGGAATGATGCCTTGAATATACAATGTAGTTACCACTATTTGTGGTCCACAGCCAGGTAAAAAACCAATCAAAACGGCAATTAAAGGCGCTAAGTATGCATAGTGAGTAAACCAGGCTTTTAAATCCACACCGGCAAATGTTACTAATAACTCAAATAGCATAAATGAGGCAACTACCCATGCCGTAACAAAATGGGTGTCTTGCAAAACTTTATATAGCTTTGAAGGGGGCGTTATAGTCTCTTCTTCTGAAGTTACTTGTTGATAGCTTTGACCTTTAGACGACAGCGCCCAAGTGGTAACAGCCAATAGCGCCATAATAGCGCCAAATAAGGTTATTGATTCAGCAAGTAGAGCATCAAAGGCTGAAAAGTCAGTATTGAAAGCAATCATTATTGCCACAATAAGACTGGGCATCATAATAATTTGCCAAATTGATTTACTGACTATAATTGCCTTACTAGGCTGATTTAAGCACTCATCAGCATAATCATTTTTTGCTGGGCGAAGATAATCTTGCTTATGAAATGCATTGACTAAGGATCCGCTGATAATACCAACGCTTAGGCCAATAATCATAATAAGTAAGCCTTCAAGCGGCTTCGTTGCTAATAGTAAAAATGCAGCATCCCCCATGGTCGCTGTTAATACAGCAACGATAGAGCCAAAGCTCGCTTGTCCTTTGGTAAATTGTGTCACTACTATGATAGCGCCTCCGCAGCCAGGTAAAGCTCCTAGTAGTGAAGCAAAACTAATTTCTAACAAGGGTGATTTTTGGCTTAAATAGCCAAGCTCTAAGTGAGGCAACCGATCGATGGCGTAGTAATAGATAAATAAAGTGACGGCAACAAATATACTAACTTGAAAAAACGCATCACTCATTGCCGTCAATGTCATTGCTCGCAAAGGAGCATAAGCTAAACAACACAACAACAATAGCGGTAATAGCAGCCGTTTATTACTGGTAATAAAATGTGTGGACGCTGGAAAACTAATTTTGGGCAGTGAAAGTGAAAACATAAGTGCAACCTAAAAACTATCTAAGTTGCACTTTAGATTTAAATTAAATGAAAATCAATATCATTTGCGTTATTTTCTTTGGAATTCTGAGTTCGCATTCCATTTGGGCCATTGTGGTTGCTCTGAAATATCAAAACCTACTTGATAAAACAGTTGTAAGTCTTGTACAGCTCCCGATAGATCCCATTCATCACGGTATCTGTCACATGGTTGATGGTAACAACCACGTAGCACTAAGCTCATGCGTTTACGATAATTAGCCGTATCTTCGTCAAGTGCTTCACTGCCACCACCCGCATACATCGCTGGAATACCCATGTTGGCGAAAGCAAAATGATCAGAGCGATAGTACCCGCCTGAAGATGGTTTAGGATCGCCGGATACCGTGCGCCCTTGTGTATTAGCTGCCTGTGCTAATAGCGAGTCCATTTCTGATTTACCAATACCAACCACGCTGATATCTTTTACTTTGCCTAGCAAGTTCAAGCTATCCATATTAATATTAGCGACTGTCTTATTTGCTGCTATCACTGGGTGTGCAGCATAATACTTAGATCCTAATAAACCTTGCTCTTCAGCTGTCACTGCCAAGAAAGTCATTGAGCGGCTAGGGTGCTTTGGTAAGCTTGCAAACGCTTCAGCTACTTCAATTAAGCCTGCAGTGCCTGTCGCATTATCATGTGCTCCATTGTAGATTTGGTCGCCTTTACGGTTTTTATCAGTACCTAAGTGATCCCAGTGTGCTGAGTATATAATATGCTCATCTGGTTTTTCACTACCGGGTAAAGTCGCAATGAAGTTATATGAAATTGATTTTTTGATGGTGTTTTTAACCGCAACAGACGCCGTTAAATCGCCCATATCAACATGATAAGCACCTTTTGCTGCATTGGCTTTCGCACTGGCAAAATCTAAACCTGCTTTAGTGAAAAGCTCGTTAGCAACCTCTGTGGTTACCCAACCTTCAACAGCGACTCTGTCCATATTATTGTTTTCTTTTTGAAAACCAAACTGCTCGCCGCTCCATGAGTTTTCAACCACAGACCAAGGGTAAGAGGCAGGTGCAGTTTCATGAACGATGATAGCCCCAGCAGCACCTTGACGGCTGGCTTCTTCGTATTTGTAAGTCCAACGGCCATAGTAAGTCATGGCATCACCGGTAAACAAAGCAGGATCTTTAGTGGCAAAACCAGGGTCGTTGACTAAAATCACCACAGTTTTACCCTTAACATCTAAACCTGCGTAATCATTCCAATTATATTCTGGGGCATTAACACCATAACCAACAAATACCAGTTCAGAGTCTTTAATACTTTGGCGTTCGCTAATGCGACTGCTGCCCATTACCATGTCTTTTTTATACTGGTAATCTTTGCCGCCGATAGTTAACACCATGTTTGGATCTGCTTCAAGAGACACCAACGGAACTTCTTGTAAAAAGCTGTCGCCATTACCTGGTTGATAACCTAGTTTTTTAAATTCATCAGTAAGGTAAGCTAGTGTGAGTTCTTCACCTTTTGAAGATGGAGCGCGGCCTCCAAATTCATCGGAGGCAAGCACTTTGACATGCTCTGCGAGTTGTTGGGCATTGATTGAATTATACCCTTTGCTAACATCATCAGAGGTGAGACTTGTTGTTGCACATCCTGCAAGTACCGCAGTTGCAAGGAGTGTCAGAGAAAAATAACGTTTCATAGTCGCTCTTTTTTTGTTTTAAGTGAGCTCAGTATAAGAACTTCTATTAAAGAGAACCAGTTTTTGCGGTAAACTCCAACCATAATAATTGTAAAGCTAAAGATACTCATGAAGCGTTTTACCCCTTACGAACAATGGCATAGCGCCAGTTTAGAAAATGGTGCATTTAGCCATTTAAATACACTGTTTTCTTTAAACGGTTTATCCGACTGGCCGCAATGTGCGTGGATTTCATCATTTTTAGATGCTAAAAATGCAAATCAGCAAACAATTCGCTTTGTTGAAGACGCCTGCTTTAGTGAGGAAGAGCGCTATTATGAGCAAATCATTTTTGATACCGGTAAAGTACCAACGCGACAACAAAATTGGCATGACTTATTTGGTGGACTTATCTGGTGTTTATTTCCTAAAACGAAAGCATTGATCAATCAACGCCATGTTGAAGAGATCACACTTCACGGCACTAAAGTACGCTCAAAACACCGCAATGCCTTAACCTTGTTTGATGAATGTGGGGTTGTACTTGCTGTAAGTGATAATGTTTGGCCTGCGTTACTTAAAAATCATCAATGGCAGCAGGCATTTATTGAGCAAAGAGCGTTGTGGGGTAAAACCATTGCGCCATTTATGTTCGGCCACGCTAATTATGAAATGCTAACAAAGCCGTATATTGGTCTGACAGGTAAAGCATTATTTGTAAAAGTACCGAGTGACATATTTTGTAAAGATTTAGCCCAGCAGTATCAGTATATTGATCAAACCCTTTATGAGATGATTAGCGTCGATAACTGTTTAAGGGACAATAGCCAGCTCTCACCATTACCACTGCTAGGCGTACCAGGCTGGTATGATAATAATAACCCCGAGTTTTATAGTAATACGGATTACTTTAGACCAAAACGAAGGACACGAACATGATAGAAGTTACGGGGCTTAAAAAGAAATTTAAGCTAACTAAAGACCATAAAAAAAACAAAGTCGATAAAATAGATCCCCGTGAAGATAAAGATTATTTTCATTCGGTGCGAGATGTCAGCTTTCATTGTAATAAAGGCGAAGTGCTGGGCTTACTCGGCCCTAATGGTGCAGGAAAAACCACCACGCTAAGAATGATCTCGACAGCGTTAAAACCCGATGAAGGGCAAATAATTATTGCTGGTGAAGACATCATTAAAAAACCACTATTTGGTCGTAAGTCTATTGGTTTTCTATCTGGCAGTACCGGTTTATATGGCCGTTTAACGGTAAAAGAAAATATCGAATATTTTGCAAAACTACACGGTATGAGTAAAGACGCGATTAGAGCACGGTGTGAAGAGTTATTTGATTTACTCGATATGCATAGCTTTATTGATAAACGTGCTGATAATTTATCAACGGGTATGAAGCAAAAAGCCAATATAGCCCGCGCAGTTGTGCACCATCCGGCAGTCGTGGTACTTGATGAGCCGACCACTGGATTAGACATTATGACCACTCAAACGGTGATCGAGTTTATAAAACGGCTTAAAGCGCAAGGGACTCCTGTTATATTTTCAACCCATCATTTAGATGAAGTAGCGCTACTGTGTGACCGCGTTGCGGTGATCAACGAAGGTATCAGTTGTTTTGACGGCAGTCTTGACGAATTTAAAAAAGTGGGTAAAAGCGACGAACTTAATCAAGCGTTTATGAATATATTGACGGAGAAAAATAATGTTTGAAGTATTTAAAAAGGAATTAAAGGAGCTATTACGAGATAAAAAAACACTCATTTTTATTGTCGCATTACCAGTTGCTATCTTTCCATTATTATTTGCGGTGATGGCATTTATTAGTTCTCAAGCAACACTTGAAGCCGAACAAAAAGTTCATACCTATGCCGTTATCAATGGCGAATATGCGCAATCATTCACAGATAAAGTTTTTTATCATAAAAGTTTTCAATTATACAAAGGTGATCACACCTTTAATACAGTTGCAGAGCTTACAGAGGCCGTTAAAGCCGGCACCATTGATATGGGTATTTTCTTACCCGCAGATGCCAAACAAAACCTTGATGACGCAAAACAAAGTCAGTGGCAAGTGGTTTATAACGATGCTAAAGCGATTAACTTTTTATTCGACAGAGTAAAAGAGCTTGCTGAAGAATTTGGTAATAAGCTAAGAGCTGAAAAACTATTAAGCTACGGTGTTTCAGTTGAGCAACAAAGTGCAATTATTGATCCAATCAAAGTTGTAAAAGTTGATACTGCTGATAAACGAGAAAATTTAGGTGAGAAAATAGGCGGCTTTATCCCTTACTTACTGATCCCATTAGTATTGATGGGAGCAACATACCCAGCAATTGATTTAGGTGCAGGTGAAAAAGAACGCGGCACATTAGAAACGTTACTATTGACACCAATCACCCGTACGCAACTTGTATTAGGTAAATTTATTACTTTACTTGCAGCGTCAATCGCCACCACAACGATAACCGTGTTGAGTATGGGCGTTTGGATCAGTATCGCGATTTCTTTCATTGATTTGGATGTGATAAAAACAGCATTTAGTTCATTACGCGTATTAGATTTGGCACTCATTTTTATTATTTTATTACCCGTCGCCGCGATTTTTTCTTCTCTTGCGTTAGCAATATCGATTTATGCGCGTAGCTTTAAAGAAGCTCAGAATTACATGACACCACTGAGTATGGGGGTGATATTTCCTATCATTGTTGCTTTACTACCGAATGTTGAGCTAACAGCTAAAACCGCATTTATACCGGTTACTAATGTGGCTTTAGCGATTAAAGAAATTATCAAAGGTACGATTGATTACACGTTACTTGGACTAATCTTTTTAGCGACCGTGATTGTTGCCGGTGCACTATTAGCATTTTGTGTTAAATGGTTTAATAAAGAAGAAGTCTTATTTAGATAATAAATTATATAGAAGTAGGCTGGGCGTGGTTGTTACAATACTCTTAGTTAAATAATAAAAATGACGGGCTAGCTCGTCATTTTTTATTACTATAGTTTCCTTAGAAAAACTAAGAATCGATAAAAAGCGCAGAGATAACTTTTTAATTGCTCTATAATGTAGTTTGTATTTGAAAGCAAACTGGCAATTTTGATGCGCAACTCACTGACATTTTTTAATTTATTTCGCAGTAATAAACTTTCTTTATTAGCATTGCTGTTTTTTTTCATCCTCGCAATACCTGCTTTATATATATTTGAGCTGAAAGTACGCAAAGATGTTTACCAGGTTGCCCAAACCACACTACAGCAAGAGCTTGATACAAAAGCACTGATGTTAAAAGGACATTTAAAAGACAGTGTTTCGTCAATCAACTTTTTAAATGCCACACCGCCTATCAGTGGCATTAGCCGAGCCGCTGCAAATAACCTTATTGATCCACTATTAAATACTCCCATCGCAATATGGCAAACGCGCTTAGCTGAAATATTTAGTGGCTTTATGCGCACTGACCCGCAGCTATTACAAGCCAGATATATTACCCTTGCTGATAATGGTCAAGAAATTGTCCGTGTTGATAGGATCAATGATGCTTTGGTTCGCCTAGAGGGAGACTTATTACAACAAAAAGGGCAGCGGGATTACATGCTTAATGCCAGCAGGTTAGATAGTGAATCTGTCTATATATCACCGATTAACTATAATCGAGAGCATGGCCAAATTCAGATCCCCTACGTGAGTACCTACCGAGTTGCTAAGCCGGTATTTAATAAACAAGGAGCAGTGTTTGCTGTATTAGTAACCAATTATTTTGCTGATGAGTTATTTAATAGTGTTACTTTTAGTTCACCTGCTGGGGTTGATGTTTATCTGTTAAATGATCAGCAGCAGTTTTTATTTCACCCAGATCCTAAACTGCGATTTGGTTTTGAGTTTGGTCAAGACATTACTTGGTCAAGTGTATTTAGTCAAAGCCAAGATATGAGCAGCCAAGCGACTTTACCTTTTCATGATTTACCAAGCCATTATTATTTAAAACAACGTATTAGTTTAGAAAATAACATTAGCATGTTGCCCCTTGAACTTGCGGTATCAATTAATACCGATATTTTGGCAAAAGACGTTGCTAAGCGTCGTGATCATTTTGTGCTGGTAATTATTTCACTTTTCACTGCTTTGTGGTTATTAGTGTGGTTATACCAAAGGTATATAAACCGCAAATTAGAGTTTCACTCCTTGAAGGAGCGTAATAACAAGATTATTGAAAATTCCCTCGATGCAATCTTAACAGTACAAGAGGATGGGCTTATCAGTAATGCCAATAAAACAGCGTTGCAGTTCTTTGATATCATTATTGATCACACCAAATTCACGCAATTATTTACGCTTGCTGAAAGTGATAATTCATGTATTGATGAAACCATAGCGCAGGGGTCAAAACCATCATTTGAAGGCGTGTATACTGATCCGCAGGATCAACAACACTTTTACTCAATTACACTTACTAGCGTGTTTGATATTTTTACCCAGCGCCACCAGGTTGCAGCGATTTTACGAAACATCAATTCACTTAAACAGACTCAAGTAGAGCTTGAAAAACTCAATAGTACGTTAGAGCAAAAGGTTCGCCAACGCACAACTGAACTTGAAAGTGCGATTGAAGAAGCGTTGGCAGCCAGTAAATCGAAAAGTGATTTTATTGCTAACATTTCCCATGAAATACGTACCCCTATGAATGGTGTATTAGGGATGCTGGAAATGCTCAAAGAAGACACACTAACGCAACAGCAACAGCAATACCTAGAGCTGGCCAATAGCAGCGCTAACTCATTAATGACATTAATTAATGACATCTTGGATTTTTCAAAAATAGAAGCAGGTAAACTTGATATTGATAATCACAGTTTTGATGTGATTACTGTATGCAGTGATATGATCACCTCTATGGCATTACAAGCCCAGCGTAAAGGCTTAGAAGTGTTTTTGCATACCGATAAAGTTATTGATCGTATGTTAGTAGGAGATAGCCACCGATTAAAACAAATATTAATAAACTTACTTAATAATGCATTCAAATTTACCCATCAAGGTGAAGTCAGTTTGACTCTTGGATGTCAGTATCTTACTGAAGAAAAGTTATTAATGAGCTTTGTTATTGAAGATTCAGGCATCGGCATTGCTGAAAAAAATATCGATAAGTTGTTTGAGGCCTTTACCCAAGAGGACACCAGTACCACTCGCCACTTTGGTGGTACTGGGCTTGGTTTATCAATTTGTCGTAAGTTGGCGCAATTGATGGGCGGTGATATTAGCGTCACCAGTGAAAAAGGCAAAGGGAGCTGTTTTACAGCGCAAGTGCAATTACATATTGCAGCTGAGAAAAAGCTCAATACAGCCGTTGAGTTGGCAAAAGATATTCAGGTTGGCGTGCTGATAGATAGCGACAGTGTATATAACAATGTCACTAATTTATTGATTAAAAATTGCCAAGTAGCGGCCAATAATATTCAACGATTTGACTACCAAGCACAATATCAAGAGTTAAAAGTTGATTTACTGGTTGTTGATAATGATCACCCATACTTACAAACACTGATTAATTTATGTAATAAGCAGAATAAAAAATATGTATTAATTTTGCGTGATTTATTGCTTAGTAAAAAAGCCAAAGAGCAGGTGCCTGAAAATTGCCATGTACTTAATAAGCCGCTTACTCAAGATCAATTTAGCTTTAAGTTAGCAAGTTTGTTTGGTGTTAATAATAGTTTTTTGGTTGCTAGCCAAGGTAGTGAGCAAACAGAATATGTTGAATACGATTTCTCAAATTTTAAGGTGTTATTGGTTGATGATAATATGATCAACCTTGAAGTTGCCAAAGCAATATTAAAAAATACCGGTGTCACTATTGTATGTGCCAGCGATGGCCTCGATGCACTAGAAATATTAAATACAGAGCAAACAGCTTTATTTGATCTGATTTTTATGGATTGCCAAATGCCAAACCTCAATGGCTATGACACGACCTCTGCAATTCGCAGCAACAAAGCTGGTGCTGACTATGCGAAAGTGCCTATTATCGCTATGACTGCCAGCGCTATGGCAGGTGACAGAGAACGCTGTATTACAGCTGGTATGAATGATTATATTACCAAACCCATAAAGCCAAAAGTTTTGAAAGACAAATTAGCTATGTGGTTAAAATAAACCACACAGTCTAAATTTTAAGCTACTGATTTTTCAGGTTTAGCCTTTGGTCCACCAAGATTTTGATTAAGTTTGGTAATATCAGCAGAATTAATCACTGTTTGAGTGTCAGACCAGTGTAGCAATTCGATACGACCATTTTCTTGCTCTACTACTGCGGTACAACTTTCTATCCAATCGCCATCATTACAGTAAACAATGCCATCAACGACTTTGAGTTGTGGGTGATGAATGTGACCGCAAATAATACCGTCTACGCCTTGCTTTTTAGCCTCATGAATAGCAGCATTTTCAAATGCCTCTATTGCTTCACGCGCTTTATGAACGCGGGCTTTTATCCAAGCAGCAAGTGACCAATAGTTACCACCATATAGGCGTCGAATACGATTAGTCCAGCGATTTAAAAATAGTAAAAAGTCATAACCTGCATCACCGGCAATACTGATCAGTTTGTTATACCGAGTTGCTGAGTCAAAATCATCACCGTGAACCAGAAGAAATCGTTTGTTGGCTTTGGTTGTGTGAATAAACTGCTGGTGGACTTCAATACCAAATAGGCTGTTATTGACGTAGTGCCGGAATGTTTCATCGTGATTGCCGGGAATATAAATCACTCGAGTACCTTGAACTGCTTTGGCTTGAATACAGGCTAATACTTGATAGTGACTAGGGTGCCAATAAAAACTTCGCTTCATAGACCATAAATCGACGATGTCACCCACTAGATAAAGGGTATCGCACTCAATACTATTTAAAAAGTCGAGTAGGTAATCTGCTCGACAATCTTTATAGCCTAAATGTACATCGGAGATCCAAACGGCTGGGTAGTACTTTTTATCACTTTTTTCGATGTCGTGCATAGGAGGTTACTCACGGTGTAATAACAACAAAGTTAAGCAACTTGAATGACGTTTATAAGACTGTTTGACGAAACATCTATGACAATTAATGATCGTGCAAAAACAAAAAAACCGCATTTCGCGGTTTTTTTGTTACAGAGGGTGCTGATGATTAAGCGTTCATGGCCGCTTTGATTGCTTCAACAGCGCTATCAATATCTATCATTAGTTTTTCACCGGTACGGCGATTTTTCAGCTCAACCTTGTTTTCATCAAGATTACGCTCACCAATTACCAACGTGAAAGGTACACCGAGTAATTCCATGTCGTTAAACATCACACCTGGGCGCTCTTTACGGTCATCAAATAACACGTCTAAGTTTGCGGCTTTTATACCGTCGTAACGGTTATTAGCGATATCTGGTATACGATCCGATTTATTCATATTCATTGTCTCAATAGCTAAATCGAACGGGGCGATTGGCTGTGGCCAAATAATACCGTATTGATCATTATTTTGTTCAATAGCCGCTGCGACAATACGCGATACACCAATACCATAACAACCCATAGTCATTATTTGGTTTTTACCGCTTTCGTTTAATACTCCCGCTTTCATCGCTTCTGAGTACTTAGTACCAAGCTGGAAGATATGGCCAACTTCAATACCGCGTTTAATATGTAAAGTACCATTACCACATGGACTAGGATCACCTTCGACAATATTACGTAGATCAGCAACTTCATACTCAGTTACATCGCGATCCCAGTTAATACCGCTGTAATGCTCGTCATCTTTGTTAGCACCGGCTACAAAATCAGCCATTACGTTGGCTGTACGGTCTACTAAAATTGGCATGATTAAGCCAACAGGGCCTAATGAACCCGGTTTAGCACCAATGGCTGCAATTATGTCAGCCTCGTTTGCCATTTCCAGTGGAGAATCTACTAATGGATGTTTTTCAGCTTTAAGTTCGTTAAGCTCATGATCGCCACGTATTACTAATGCAACTAAACCACGTTGACCATCTTCATTTGGCGCGCCGTAAACAATCAGTGTTTTAACACTGCGATGAGGTTTAACACCATAGTGTTTCTTTAGCTCGTCGATAGTTTTCGCATCAGGCGTTGGGAATGCTTTTAATTCTTTTGCGGCAGCAGGGCGCGCTTCACTTGGCGCTAATGCTTCTGCTTTTTCGATGTTTGCTGCGTAGTCACTTTTATCACTAAAGGCGATAGCATCTTCACCTGATTCAGCTAACACATGAAATTCATGAGATACACTACCACCTATAGAGCCGGTATCAGCAATAACAGGACGGTAATCAAGGCCTAAGCGATCGAATATATTACAGTATGCTTTGTGCATTACTTGATAAGTTGCATCTAAACATTCTTCACTTAAATGAAATGAATAGGCATCTTTCATAGTAAATTCACGCGCGCGCATAACCCCAAAACGAGGACGACGTTCGTCGCGCACTTTTGTTTGTACTTGATACAAAGTAAGCGGTAATTGTTTATACGAACTTACTTCTTTACGAACAAAGTCAGTGATCACTTCTTCATGGGTTGGTCCTAACGCGAAAGTACGATTGTGACGGTCAGTAAAACGCATAAGTTCTGGGCCAAACTGCTCCCAACGGCCAGACTCTTCCCATAGATCCGCAGGTTGAATAACAGGCATCAACATTTCGATTGCACCTGATTTGTCCATTTCTTCACGCACAATGTTTTCGACTTTTCGTAACACGCGTAATCCAGAGGGTAACCAAGTATATAGGCCCGACGCGACGCGACGGATCATGCCCGCTCTTAACATTAATTGATGCGATACAATTTCAGCATCTGATGGCGTTTCTTTAAGTGTTGCGAGTATATATTGACTGGTACGCATGTTTATTCCGATAGTTATAAAATTATTATTTCAATTGGGCACTCAGTTTAGCAGCGGTTGCTTTTACACTAAAGCGCTAAGTGTGTTTTTCTAACTTTTTTCTATGCTAGTGACATAGTTATGCTCGTCGTTTACTTGCCAACGGATATTAAAATCATACAAGGTCATTCCATAACTTTGTTCACCCTCTTTTTGCTTTTTATAGGCAGGGCGAGGATCTTGCTTAAGTACATTACTAATAAAGTCATGCAACTGTGGGAAGTTGGTTTGCTGTTCAATAAACGCCTGCACTTGCGGGCTAAACTCAACGGTCATTTGCGTTTCTGGGCGCGTGTCAGCAAAGCCTGCAGTGGCATCAACCATGGCATCTGAATAAGGTAAATATGGTTTGATGTCTAAAATCGGGGTGCCATCAAGTAAATCTATGCCTGCCAATAATAAACACAGCTGGCCATTTTTATACTCTATGCCTTCAAGTTTGACGGCACTCATGCCTATGGCATTGGGTCTAAAGGTCGCGCGTGTGGCGAATACGCCTTTGCGCTCATTACCGCCTAAACGCGGTGGTCTAACCATGGCTGAGTAGCCTTTATCTGCAGTTTCATGAAAGCGAAACAATAACCAAATATGGCTAAATTCATCTAAACCACGAACAAATTCTTCACGGTTAAAATCAGCAGCAAATACCAACTTAGCTTTTGCTTGTGGAACTAAACGCGGTTGGCGAGGAATGGCGAACTTTTGTTTATAAGGAGATTGAATATGGCCAATAGCCGTTAGTTGAAAATCGCTCATGAAACTCAATTACTGTTAAAGATACGATATTCTAACCGCTAACAACAAAAAAGGCAGCTCGAAGCTGCCTTTTACTGCTAAATAACCTCAAAATAGGTTAAGCATTTCTTAGAACATATATTGGAATGAAACCGATGCTACATCCATTTCTGGATCAATTTCATCTTTTAGTTCATAGCGTTCATACTCAAAGCGTACCTGCATGTTGGTGGTGAATGCGTACTCGATACCTGCACCATAAAATACATCGCCTCCACTTTGATCTGCTGATATCTTACCAATAGCAGGAAGGTCGCTGGTTACCTCAGCATCCCATTCTAGCCAACCACCTTTAGCATAGACAGAGAAGCTATCCGTAATAGGGGCAGCTAACCGTGCGGCCAAAGACACACCATCAACTTCAGCATAGCTATCAATATCGCTTACTTCATCAAAGTTTTGATAGGCAAGCTCTAAACTTAAATACTTATTAAATTGCGTACCAACGTAACCCTTAAGCATTTGTGAATCATCATCAAAATCGATGTCGTCATCAGAGTCTTCAAATTTGAATGAGTATTGACCATAGCCAATACCTGTATATACGCGAGGGTAATCCATGTTTGTTGTTTCTGCACTAGCTGCAGTATTAAAACCTAACAATGCTAATGAGATAGCAGAAAGTGAAATTGATTTAATCATTTAATAGCTCCTTTACAAAATAAAAATATAACCTTTAAATTACCGGTTAATTTTAATATTGCATGGTGCGTGCCATGATTAATTTGGCTTAAAAACAGCCAGTTATAGTCTTTTATAGCATATAAAGTATACCAATGAGCGCTATTTAAACGCTCGTTCAGTTTGGCTGGAGAAAATATTTCTGACTAGGATGTAGCTTTTACAGATAGATAGTTTAGGTGATCAGGGTTCTGATTTATGCAATAAAGTTTCAGTTTCTATGGCAATCTCTTTCATCTTAATTGCGTAGTTTTCTAATTTTTTGTCTTCATTACTCACTGCGATGTATTCTGGCACTGCTACGGGGTAACCTGTTTCGTCCATGGCAACAAAGCTAATTACACAGTGGTTAGTCTCAACTAAATTACGCGTTTTCGGATCGCCACAGCGAACTTGTATAAAGATTTGCATACTGGTTTTGCCAGTGTGGGCAATTTTAGCTTCAACTTCAACAATTTGACCAACTAGAATTGGGCGACGAAATTTAACCCCAGCGACAGATACAGTGACACAGTAATGACCACTCCAACCAGCAGCGCAGGCATAACCTGCTTGGTCAATCCACTTCATGACGACACCGCCATGAACCTTCCCGCCAAAATTCACATCGGTGGGCTCTGCTAAAAAACGGAATACAACATTAGACGACGGCATAAAAATATCTCACTCATATATAATTCTTATTAGCATAGCGCAAAAAAGGGGCCGAAGCCCCTGCAATTTAGGATAGGTTTATAACTTATATGTAAAATATTATTTTTACGCTGTATCAAGCGCTTTAATTGTATTTAGATTACATATTTGGGTAGTTGGGACCACCGGCTCCCTCAGGTGTTACCCAGGTGATGTTTTGGCTCGGATCTTTAATATCGCAGGTTTTACAATGCACGCAGTTTTGTGCATTGATCACAAACTCGTCTTTGCCGGCAATTTGCTGTATCTCATACACACCCGCCGGGCAATAGCGCTGAGCAGGCTCGTCAAATTTAACTAAGTTAACATCGATAGGAATAGCGCTATTTTTTAGTTTTAAATGACACGGCTGAGATTCTTCATGATTGGTATTTGATAAAAACACCGAAGATAATTTATCAAAGCTGAGTTGACCATCAGGCTTCGGGTAATTAATGACACTGGCCTGATTTTTATCAACTAGCGTTGCGTGATCTGGGATATTATCTTTAAAAGTAAAAGGTAATGCCCCTGCAAAAATATTTTGATCAAGGGTGTTATACGCACCACCAATAAATTTTCCTAGCTTATGCATCACAGGGCCAAAGTTACGTGATTGGTATAGCTCTTTATAAGCCCAGCTTTGTTTAAATGCTTCGCTGTAGTCAACTAAGTCAGTATGCTGTTGTTCGTTTGTAAGCGCGCTAAAGATCACCTCAGCGGCAATCATACCTGACTTCATCGCTGTGTGGTTGCCTTTGATTTTGGCAAAATTCAAGGTGCCAGCATCACAGCCGACCAACAAACCACCCGGGAAGTGCATTTTTGGTAATGAGTGTAAGCCACCTTTTGCAATCGCACGAGCGCCATAAGCAATACGTTCACCACCGGCTAATACATCTTTAAAGATTGGGTGGTGTTTCATGCGCTGAAATTCATCAAACGGGCTTAAATGCGGGTTTGAGTAATTTAAATCAACAATTAAGCCGACTACAACTTGATTATTATCACTGTGGTACATAAACGCACCACCGTTAGTATCTGCACTTAAGGGCCAACCGGTGCCATGAACTACCGTGCCTTGCTTGTGTTTAGCAGGAGCGATTTGCCAAATTTCTTTAAAGCCTAAACCATAATGTTGCGGTGAGGCATCTTGATCAAGTGCAAATTGAGTGATCAGCTGTTTACCTAAGTGACCACGACAACCTTCAGCAAATACAGTGTATTTAGCACGAAGTTCCATGCCAGGCATAAAGCCATCTTTTTCATTGCCATTGCTATCAAGGCCCATATCGCCGGTAATAATGCCTTTTACTGTGTCATCTTCAATAATCAGTGAGTGCGCGCTAAACCCTGGGAAAATCTCAACACCTAGGTTTTCTGCTTGCTCTGCAAGCCAGCGGCATACATTACCCATAGAGACAATATAGTTATCAGTATTATGAAATGTTTTAGGTGCGGCAAAGTGAGGGATAGCGGTGGCTTTGCTGTCATTATTAAACCAATATATTTCATCACTGGTTACTTTAGTGGTCACTGGTGCGCCAAGTTCTTGCCAATTGGGCAGTAACTCGTCCAAAGCGGTGGTTTCAAATACTGCGCCCGATAAAATATGAGCGCCCACTTCAGAGCCTTTTTCAACCACGCAGATCATGCACTCTTGTTGTTTTTCTTGTGCTTGTTGCGCTAATCGTATGGCGGTAGCTAAGCCTGCAGGGCCTGCGCCGACAATAACGACATCAAATTCCATGGTTTCGCGTTCGACCATATTAACCTCTTTTATGTGACGGACCTGTGCCTTTACGAGGGCAATTTCATACTTGCAAATGAAACGTTACAGGCGATGAATAGTTTAAGGTTATTTTAGGTTGACGTTTACGTCAACAGGAAGTAGTCTGATTTCATAAAATAAATAGGTTGACGTACACGTTAGCTTGTAGGTTTAAATAATTATGGAGTTCCTATGAAAGTTCTCGTTCCAATAAAAAGAGTTATCGACTACAACGTAAAAGCACGCGTTAAAGCAGATAATAGCGACGTTGATCTAACTAATGTGAAAATGGCACTTAACCCATTTTGCGAAATTGCCATTGAAGAAGCTATCCGCTTAAAAGAAGCGGGCACTGCCACTGAAGTGATTGCTGTAACCATTGGTGCTAAAGCATCTCAAGAACAATTACGTACAGCTCTGGCACTGGGCGCCGATAAAGCGATTCATATTGAGACTGACGAAAAATTAGAATCACTGCACGTTGCAAAGCTGCTTGCTAAAATCGTCGAGCAAGAAGCCCCTGAACTGGTAATTTTAGGTAAACAGTCGATTGATTCAGATAACAATCAAACAGGTCAAATGCTGGCGGCTCTTACTGGGCGCGGGCAAGGTACGTTTGCATCAAAGGTCGACATAGCAAATGGCACTGTTAATGTGACGCGTGAAGTTGATGGCGGTTTACAAACAGTGGCATTAAAGTTACCGGCCGTAGTCACAACAGACTTACGTTTGAATGAACCCCGTTATGCATCATTGCCAAATATTATGAAAGCCAAACGTAAACCACTTGAGGTAATTGCAGCTGATAGCTTAGGTGTAGACTTAACCCCGCGTATCGAACTTGTTGCGGTACATGAACCGGCAAAACGCAGTGGCGGTATCATTGTTGATGATGTAGCCCAGTTAGTTGATTTATTAAAAACACAAGCGAAGGTGATTTAAATGAAAACATTAGTTATAGCAGATCATGACAATGGCAGTTTAAAGCCTGAAACTTCTAAAACCATAAACGCAGCATTAAAGCTTGGTTTTGCTGTTGATGTACTAATTGCTGGTGAAAACGTAGCACCAATGAGTGAAATAGTGGCCAGTATTGCAGGTGTAAACACCGTGCTGGTGGCTGATCATAGTGAGTATGCGCATCAGTTAGCTGAAAACATCGCAGATTTAGTGTTATCGCTTGCGCCAGATTATTCGCATCTTGTTGCTAGTGCCACTACAACGGGCAAAAATTTCATGCCACGTGTTGCCGCATTACTTGATGTTGCACAAATTTCAGAAATCATTGATGTGGTTGACGCTGATACATTTAAACGTCCAATCTATGCAGGTAATGCCATCGCAACTGTAAAATCACTGGATAGCAAAAAAGTGATCACCGTTCGTGCAAGTAGCTTTGATCTGCAAGGTGAGCAAGCTCCCGCTGAGAGTCGTGTTGTTGATTCTGTGTTTAGCAGTGAATTAAGCGCATTTGTAAGTGTTGAGCAAACCGAATCTGAGCGCCCAGAGTTAACTGCTGCGCAAGTGGTTATATCAGGTGGACGCGGTATGCAAAATGGCGAGAACTTTTCATTACTTAATGGTATTGCCGATAAACTAGGCGCGGCAATTGGTGCGTCTCGTGCTGCGGTTGACGCCGGCTTTGTGCCAAACGATATGCAAGTGGGTCAAACCGGTAAGATCGTTGCGCCTAACTTATATATTGCTGTAGGTATTAGTGGCGCAATTCAGCATTTAGCAGGCATGAAAGATTCAAAAGTGATTGTTGCAATCAATAAAGATCCCGATGCGCCTATTTTTCAAGTTGCAGACTATGGCCTTGTTGCGGATTTATTTGATGTGCTACCAGAGCTTGAACAAGCACTCTAATTTATAACGATTCTGGTTGTTAAAAGCTGTTGTGATCAGTTTACTGATCACGCGGCTTTTTTTCTTTTATTTTACCAATCAGAAAGTCTGTAATATCTAACTAAGCAATTTCCATGAAAAAGGAGTATCACTTGTCGTTTAGTGAGTTGGGTGCATTATTTTTTTAACACAGATTGCCTTTTTACACTTTTTTTGCGCAAAATGTCAGGACACGCTAAGCTGAGGCTAAATGACTAGAAATTTAGAACTAAAAAATTAATAATCAATAAGCTAGCTTCACCCTTATCCCTTACATTTTTTAGAATACGTTGAGACCTCGCAGTGAAAACCAAAGCAATCCGCAATTTTTATATCAATGAAGAGCAGTCGGTCTATTTGCTTTCGCACCATGACGCCAAAAAACACCGCCAATGGTTGAATATCTGTATTAAGCAACTCACTAATTTAGGCTACAGCCAGGTTGAAATGATTGGCTCGGGTGCTTTTGGATTTGTATTTGCGGGTTTAGATGAGCGTAAACTTCCTTGGGTGTTTAAATTTTCACGTATTACCTTGGCGCAAAGTGTACGTGATCGACTTGAGGACGAAGCGTATATGCTCTCGCAAGTTGATAACCCATTAGTGCCTAAGTTTTATGCTTTTGAACGGATAAAAAAGCAGGGCATTTTAATGATGGCCCGCGCGCTGGGCGAAGACTTAGAAAAAGTATCACTTAAAAAAGGCCGCTTTAGCGCCGCAGCAATCACCAGTTTAGCGCTAAAACTACGTAATGTATTAATAGACCTACGCACTCAGCAAAATGGCATAACGCCACAACCGATTGTGCATGGCGATATCAAGCCCTCTAATCTAGTGTGGGATGAACATACCCAAGGCTTATCGCTGGTGGACTGGGGCAGCTCTGTGTATGCCCAAATAGACAGTAATGGCGAGCCAATCACCAGTAACTTTATGGATTTAATGTCTGGCGATTTAAGTACCACCAATGCGCGGATGGGGGATGTGTATTTTATTGGTGATGAGCAAATGTCAGGTGCTAAATCATCGCCGCGTTTTGATGAGCAAGGCGTGGCGTCCACCTTATACGCACTGGCTTCTGCACAGTCATGCCGATTTGGCGCGCAAGTGATCCCAGCCAGTTCACTAGGGCTCCCTATGGAGCTTGCAAAAGTGATTGACGGTATGCTCTCTAAAAATAAAATTACAAGAGACGGGGCGGGTGATTACTTTATGCGTAATATGCCTGCTATGGCAAAAGCATATTTACCAGAGCTCAATTTAGCTGAAGATGTGCGAGCCAATATTCCATTTTGGTTTGGTAACGATGACGAACTACCTGATACTGTGGTTTATAGTTCACGTAAACAATTTTTACGCCAAGCCGACCACAATCAACAACTGCTTGATGTAAATGACGCTCAATTGGACCGGTATTATAAAGAATTCCTGTTTGATACCGGTGATACTGAAAAAGCATTTTTAGCCTCTATCAGCCGATTAGCAAAATACCCAGTAGTAGGGGGCTTAAGCTTTCATTGGAAAGAAGAATCACTGTTCGTTGAATCATCACTGATCATGCATGATGAAAGTTTAGGCCATGCTTTTACCCAAGCGGTTAATAATACCGTGATGTTGGCACAAGGCATTCATCAAAAAGGCTTATTTAAGTGTTGTTTATTTGATGCAAGAAAGACCATTCAACTGGAGCGTGATGGCACAGGGGCATTTAAGTTTGAACAACTTCCAGAGCTTGACTATGAGGTAATGAATTTAAAAAGCTCAGAAGTCACCCGACCACATTCTTATTTTGAAGACGGTAAAGATCCGGACGAGCAACTGCAGCTACCTAAAAAAGTGATCAAATGCGTATTTGAGTTAAACCAAATACATCATACCGGCTGCATTATTTTTGAAGCTTTACCAGATAGAATGAAAATACATCATTACTATCGTTTGTTAGATGGCACTAAAGAAGCACAGTTTAAGCGCTTGCTTAATAAGTTGATGCAATATGCGGTGAGCATTACTGATGTGGGGGTTGCCGGGTTTATGAAACTACCTTACAAAAATACCCGTGAGTTTGCCTTGTGTGATCGCCAGCCTGATTTTTTCTATCCTAAAGATCCTAAACGTTTTGGCGCTTAATTTTGCCGTGTAAATACGTTAAACTAATGCATCAAAAAAAGGATAAATAATGGCAAAAACTCAGCCCGCAATCACTATGCAAAGCTTTGGTATTTATACAAAGTGGGATTCATCATCAAAAGCCTTACCGCAAATTCAAGCATTTACCACAAAAGTACCCGCACAACTCGATGTGGAGTTTGGTTTTATCATTAATATTAAAAAAGCCAAAGGCGAAAAGCTTCATTATTGTATTTATCATCCTGACATACCGGATGCTGATGGTGAGGTAATGCCACCATTTGACGGCTTTGAATACGTTAAAGACAATGACTGGCACTTTTACTTAGGTGATACCTTGTGGCAACCTATCAGCAATAAAATAGGTGACTGGCGCATGACCATAGAGCTAAACGGTAAACTGATTGCCGATAAAACATTTTCAGTGTTTGAACAAGAGTCCATGTCAGAAATTGAGTTTTGGCAAAAGCGCGGGTATTAAATACTTTATGTGTATATAGGCTTATTGTATTTGTAGTAAGTGTAATTGTTGAAAATAAATTAGGACGAGGTGGTTACTCCACCTCATGAAATAAATTAGATTTTAATTACTTTGAGCCAGCTCTTTTCTAATAATCTCTGCGCCAGCGGTTAACGCATTGAGCTTACCTCTTGCAACTGCGCGAGGTAGGGGGGCCATACCACAGTTAGTACACGGGTAGAGCTTGTCAGCATCGACAAACTGCAGTGCTTTACGTAGCGTATTTGCCACTTCCTCTGGTGTTTCTATGGTATTGGTGGCAACGTCAATGGCGCCTACCATTACTTTTTTACCGCGAATAAGTTCAAGTAGTTCCATTGGTACGTGCGAGTTGTGGCATTCTAATGAGATAATATCAATATTAGATTGCTGCAGTTTTGGAAATGCTTCTTCGTATTGTCGCCATTCTGAGCCTAACGTTTTTTTCCAATCTGTATTGGCTTTGATACCATAACCATAACAAATATGTACGGCCGTTTCGCATTTAAGGCCTTCAATGGCTTTTTCTAAACACGCAATTCCCCAATCATTTACTTCATCAAAAAACACATTAAATGCAGGCTCATCAAATTGAATGATATCAACCCCCGCAGCTTCTAGTTCTTTGGCTTCTTGATTAAGAATTTTGGCAAATTCCCAAGCGAGCTGTTCGCGGCTTTTATAATGGTCATCATAAAGTGTATCTATCATGGTCATAGGACCTGGTAGCGCCCATTTGATCGGTTGTTTGGTTTGGCTGCGTAAAAACTTAGCATCATCAACAAAAACCGGTTTGATACGACTAACAGGACCTACCACAGTAGGTACACTGGCATCATAGCGGTCACGAATTCTCACCGTTTTACGGTTTTCAAAATCTACACCGTTAAGGTGCTCAATAAATGTGGTAACAAAGTGTTGGCGTGTTTGTTCGCCATCACTGACAATATCAATACCTGCGCATTGTTGCTCTTGCAGAGAGATCCGTAACGCATCGTGTTTGCCGTCAATTAATTCATCACCTTGAAGTTTCCAAGGTGACCAAAGAGTCTCCGGCTCTGCAAGCCATGAAGGTTTAGGTAAGCTGCCTGCAGTTGAAGTCGGTAATATTGTTTTGCTAATAGATGTTTTCATAATAAATAATGCCATTTATTTGGGTTAACTTTTTAAGTTGCGATTGAATCTAACGATTGAACTCGCTATTACGCGTAATTAGCAGACCATTGCTCAAGCACTGTTTGATATGGCTTGATGAAGTGCTGCTCAGCAAATTTCCCCTGTTCATTCGCCAATTTACTGCGCTCTTCACGGTCATAAACAATTTGCGTGAGTGAATGATCTAGGTTCTTCAAATTTGGTTGATATGATTTCCCCGCAGTCGCATTGGCATTATAGATCTCTGGTCGGTAGATTTTTTGAAATGTCTCCATAGTGCTAATAGTGCTAATAAGCTCAAGATGAGTGTAATCATTTAGCAAATCACCAACAAAATAAAAGGCTAAGGGCGCTACACTATTTGGCGGCATAAAATAACGCACCTGCAAGCCCATTTTTTTGAAATATTGCTCAGTCAAAGACGGTTCATTTGGCTGATATTCAACACCTAACGCAGGGTGCTGATTTTCAGTACGATGATAGGTCTTGTTATCCGAAACACTTAGGCATATTACTGGCGGCTTTTTAAAGTGCTTTTTGTAGCTGTCAGAACTAATAAAATATTTAAATAGTTTGCCATGCAGCTCGCCAAAGTTATCAGGAATACTAAATTTAGGCTGATCTTTATTATGTTCTTGCAGTAATACACTAAAATCATAGTCGCGCACATAGGAGGAAAAATTATTTCCTACAATGCCTTCAATGCGTTTGTTAGTGTGATGATCAACAATATTTGTTTTCAATATTTCAATCGATGGAAAGCTATTACCACTGCCAGCAATATCCATATCAACAGAGATGATTTCAAGCTCTACAGAATAACGATCCGCTTTTGGGTTATCCCACTGCGCCAAGGCATTAAAACGGTTATCGATCATTTTTAAGGCGTTGCGTAAGTTTGCTTGGCGATAACTGCCTCTGGCCAAGTTTGCAAAATTGGTAGTGATACGTGTATTAGCTGCTGGATGATAATTTTCATCGAGACAAATACTCTTAATAGTAAATGTGAAATCTTTAGTCATGGTGATCTGTATCCAATTATCTGATTTAAAACCTGCGTTTATGCTGTGCTCTTGAGCGAATTAACGTTACTGATCTCTCAGTAAGTGATGTTCACAGTTTTTGTGTTTGTGCCTGATGGCTTAATTAAAACCGCTGTAAAACTGTGTTGCCTCTAAGAGTTGAGCTATTTATACGTGGATCGGTACATGAATAAAAACGGTTTAATTTCACCTAAAACATGAGCTGTATTCATCAACTAATAATATTGCACGCCATTAGCTATAAATTATCTGAAGTGGCACTTTAAAAGACAGAGTGCCAACTTGGCTATACAGACATTTAGACTTCTGGGTGGGTATCTTGTATTTATTTCATCTAAAACATGAGGATTATTCAGGGCTTAATTTAGCAAATATATCAATGGGCATCAGTTATATTGATATACTCGCGGCCAATGTGGTGAGTGATCGCTGCTCTGTTGGAAATAGAAACGCATTCATCTGGCATGAGTGCCCCAAAATTATAATAAGAGATAAACGCAATGAGTGAATTGATAATGTTGATTTTATACTGCGCCTTACTTGGCAGTGGCGTAGGTTTTTTAGCAGGGCTGCTAGGTATTGGGGGCGGGCTGGTTATTGTTCCTGTGTTGAGTATTATTTTACTGCATTTTGAAATTCTACCAGCTGAGCAAGTCGTTATTGCCGCAATTGCAACGTCATTAGCATCAATATTATTTACATCAACGTCTTCCGCAATCGCACATCATAAAAATGGCAATGTTCCATGGACTCTTGCTCCTTGGGTAATGACGGGCGTTGCACTGGGGGCGCTTATCAGTGGCTTTATAGCAGCACTATTACCTGAGCAGATTGTTCGCTTAGTGTTTGCTGTCACAGTGGTACTTATTGCGATAAAGATGTTTGTAAGTAATAAGCGTAAGCCATCGGTTGAGCGTGACATGCCCAATAAAGGTGTGTTAACCATTATGACCACGATCACCGGCGGCTTGTCTGCGATGATCGGTATTGGCGGAGGCGCGCTTTTGGTACCATTGTTAATGTTTTTCTCAGTCGATATGAAAAAAGCCATAGGGTGTGCATCCGCATGCGGCATTGTTATCGCATTATTTGGTTCAATTGGTTACATCAGCTCAGGCAGCGGCCATTTTGCACTAGAAGATGGATTTGCTGGATTCGTGTATTTACCAGCGTTATTCGGTATTATTTGCACTTCCTGGTTTACCGCCCCGTTAGGCGCCAAAGCCACCCATCACTTACCTGTCACGTTAGTTAAAAAAATCTTCGCCGCATTGTTGCTAGTAACCGCTGTCAAAATGATTATGTATTAAATACGAATAGCACTGTCCAAGTGCTTAGTTATTAAATTTAGTTTAGTGGTTGGGGTTACAGTGGCGAATATTCAAAGTATCGGTACATTTATTCGTACAGGGCGAGGTGCTGCTTAGTTGTTAAGCGGTTTAGATTGGTGTAAAAAGGAGGTTTAATGCGAGGGAATATAGATGGATCAAACGAATAAAAAAACTAACTCTGCAAAAAACGCATTAAAAATGGCTGTCTTATCTGTTGTGTTATCAGTAGTTATTTTTTATTGCAGATTTGATATTGAATTTAATGCACCGATGAAAAATTGGGTTGAAACTGCAACATATTTTAATAACTTACTCTCACCGATATTTCTTTTGATAACAATTTTTTTATTGTATTGGACTTGGAAAGATACAAAGGAAGGATTTAACCAACAAAACGCTGACAATGTTTATAACTACATTATAGATTCTACGACAAAATTCGCAGATAGTTATAAGCAAGAGCTAGAGAGAGACAAATATGAAGAATCGATCTCTATGAACAATTATATGTATTTGATAAGTTGTGCATACACGTCCTATTTAAAAGACGGAGAGATAAATCCAATTGGACTAAGAGAAAAGTTGCCAGAGGTATATCAATCATACATTGACAATAGTAGTGTTATTGTTACCTCATCGACATTCTTTTATAAACAATACTCACAGCTCACGAATGAACAACATCAAATTAGTTTCAAATTACATCTGTTTGGTATTCTTGGTAGAGATATTTTAACTTCGATGGTATTTTCAAAATTGAGAGTTAAGCACAACTTAGAAGAGAAAGGGTTCGGCTACAAACATACAATTGCTGAAATTGAGTTTCTTAAGTCTGTTACGCTCATTGCCCACAATGATGCAAATAATAAGCTAATTGACTCATATTTTGATGATCAAAAATTAGATAGTTTTTATATGATACTAAATCCAAAGTAAACCCTTTACAGCCGAAGACTTTCCCCTTAAATTTTATACTCATTACCAGTGTCATCATTATAAAAACTGGTAACGATGTAATAACAGTTGCCAAAAGATCTAAACTCTCTAACTTTAAGTTAGTGCTGAATAGTTAATTTACAAAGATTAAATACAAAAAAGCTGGCACTGCCAGCTTAATTATTAAAAAATTTTGTTAGCACCTAGCACCTAGCACCTAGCACCTAGCACCT
>NZ_JACJFH010000038.1:0-42465 GCF_014164495.1 Pseudoalteromonas sp. SG41-5
CGAACAGCAACTGCCAGTTGACTTGTGCCATATCTTTTAAGCGCGAAAGGATAATTGTTGTATTGTAGCCTTCTTCATCGCCTTCATAACCTGAGTAAGAAAAGTAGATCCAGCCATTGTCTTTAAAGTTAGGATCAAGCTCGATATCTAATAAGCCGCCTTGACCTTCCGCATGCATGTTAGGCAGCCCTGCAATTTTTTGTTCTAGCAGTTTGCCATTACGAATTAGCCTAAGCTCACCAGCGCGGTCTGTTACTAATAAATCTTGCTCGTTAAGCCACGCCATTCCCCAAGGAATATTTACCCCTTGAGCAACTAATTCAAGCTGATACTTATCAGCGCTTTTAGCGACAGAGATTTCTTGTTCCGCTTGCTGCACACACGCCTGCAAGGTAGATAAACTGACCATAGCAATAGCTAAACTGGTGTAAAAAGACGTCTTCATGATGACTCCAATTTTTTAAACACGATGTAAATAGAGTAGCGTGTTAATAGTTTAATTGTTATTAACATTTACTAAAGTGCGACTATTAGTAGAAAAAGCGGGATAAAAGTCGAGTTATTGCTGTTTCAAGTTTCGTCGTAGGAGATAGCTTAAGCTACGAATAAAAAATGATGGCTTCGTGCGGCGGGCGACGAGCTACGGCACAATCCTAGTACCTAGTCACTTCCTAGAACCTAGCCACTTTATATTGTAGGTCGTCCTTTAGGGCGAAAAAGTGAATATCACCACCGAGAGCACAAAGGCGCTTCGCGCTGCACAGAGGTTAAATATTGGAAGTAGGAGCAGGCTTTAGCCACGAAGGGTTTAACAGCAGTGATAAGTTAACCTGCGTAGGCGCCAAGCTTGCTGGCGCGCGAGGTTTGGTTGGCTAAAGTGCAACGATAAAACCAATGGGGGCGTTTAAATTGTAGGTCGCCCTTTAGGGCGAGAAAGTGAATATCACCACCGAGAGCACAGAGGCGCTTCGCTACACAGAGGTTAAATAGTGGATGTAGGAGATGGCTTTAGCCACGAAGGGTTTAACACCAGTGATAAGTTCACCACCGAGAGCACAGAGGCGCTTCGCTGCACAGAGCTTAAATATTGGTTGTAGGAGATGGCTTCAGCCACGAAGGGTTTAACTCCAATGTAAGGGTTAACCACCGTAGGCGCTGAGCTTGCTGGCGCGTGTAACTTTTGGTCATTGCTTGCTAACTTGTCGCTTTCAAACTCGCTAACTGTTTAAAGAAACCTTATTCAATGTTTTTTGCCAGATTGCTGGCAGCAACCAAGGGGCGGCTGCCGCCGGTCGCCCCTTGGAACCCCTCGGCGCCCCGAGCATCACGCTTAATCCTTCAATGCGTAATTGATGTGAACGTAAACGGCGAAGATAGGCCAACTTACACATCCTTGTACGCTCCCCAGTTCGGCCATCCATGGCCTCTCGTTCAAAGCTGCGCTTTTCACCCATGGCCTAGTTTCGCGTTATCGCGCATTGCCTACATGGATGTAGGTACTTAGGATTTGTCGGGAACAAAATCCTGCCATGCGCGATATTACTCATCAATTACTTATTTTCAGGGCGTGATGACGGGGGAAGGTTGTTAAACGTGAGATTAGAGTTTGCTCAAGGCAAGACAAAAGGTCTTCCTCAGTACATTTCTATGAGATCTATTGAAGAATTATATTTACCTGACTTTGTATGGCACTATATAAAAAATATATATTTAAGAGGGAATTTGATGGCCGATATAAATGGCTTTGATTGGAGCACACCGCCAAATCGTAAGATAGATGAGTACTTTTCCGCTGATAAGTTAGATAGAGCTAGATACGCAACATTTCTCACAAGATTATTAATTCAAGAAGGTTTTGACGAAAATAGGCCGCAAGAAGAGCAAAAGAGAAACTACGTATTAAACTTAAATGCCGAGTGGGGCGCAGGTAAAACATATTTTCTCAAGCGCTGGTCGCAGGAACTCAAAAACTTTCCGGTTGTTTATATCGATGCTTGGCAACAAGATTACTCAGACGATCCTTTTCTAACAGTTATTGCTGGCATTATTAAGCAGCTTAGTGCGCAGGCAAATTTCGCTATTACTATTCCGAATAAAGCTGCGTCGATATTTAAAGCGGTTGCACCCGCCATTGCACAGGGGTTAACGAAAAAAATAACTGGTATCGATTTAAATGAGTTAAATACATTATTATTTTCAGATGATGAAGGTGGAGAAACTGAGAATGTAGAATCTAGCAAACAAAATAGCTCAGCTTTTTCACCCGCAGTTAAAGCTCTTGCTCAGAACCTTATTAAAGAGCATGAAGCGAAAAGTAAAAGCATCGAGGTAATAAAGTCTAAGCTAGCAGATTGGGTCAGTAAATTTGAGCAGCAGGAAGGTAAAGAATTACCTATTTTTGTCTTTATCGATGAGTTAGATCGTTGTCGCCCAAGTTATGCTGTGGAAATGCTCGAAACTATAAAGCATATATTTGATGTTAAAGGTATCGTATTTGTTGTGGCAACAGATACTGAGCAACTCCAACATACAATTAAGTCAGTTTATGGAGAAGGGTTTGATGCTAAGGTATATTTAGGTCGATTTTTTAACAGCCGCTATAGTTTAAAACGACCTGCACTAAGTGATTTTTTAAATGTGCATGCTGACAGAACAAAGTTTGATCCAGAATATCTCAAGAGCAGAAATATTCAAATCTTGCCTCAGACTGAAAAAGCTGAAACTGCGTTCGCTAATATTTCAGTTGTATTAGATGCTTTTCAAGTATCTGCGAGAGCTGCGATTCAAATTACGGAGCGTATTACAGCAATTATTGCTAATTTACCAAGCGGCAAAAAAGTTGATATTCTTGTTTTAGCTACTTTGTTCTGTATCTATGAAAAAGATCATCCATTGTACGAAGAGATCATAAGTGGACGATTTAAACGAGAAGGGAAAAATGACAAAGGTGAGCCTAGAAAAATTAGTCTAAGTGAGTTCCTAGAGGGACAAATTTTAGATATTTATGCTTCTACTGAACTTTTATATTTTATAGACCCTGAAATTTACACTACTAGATTCTATATTAGCAATATGACCTATCAAAGAAATGATTACTGTAAGGGAAACTACCCAGTATTATTATCTGAGTTTATAGAAAAGATTTTTTGTAAAATTTTTAATGGCTTTGAAAGTGATTTTGACTTCTTATATGCGGGTTTTGAAGACAGAATTTCTGAATTAGAAAAAGCTGAAAGGGAATTAGCTAACATTCTTTCTGGAATTTCTCAAAAAGTAACAATCCCCTGGGTAAACTATATTTATATCAAAGACAAATATGATCAAATTACTAAAGAACATTATCGTGATTTTGTAGAGCTATCTTCGCCGTTAGATTATATGGGAGATAGTTAATAAGCATGATAATTGACAATCTCTGTGTAGCGCAGCGCCTCTGTGCCCTCAGTGGTAAAAATCACCCCCTACACATCTTTACCCCATCTCCCGCATGTTTAAGCGCTATGATCTGGCCTTGGCTGTTGTGGGCCATGGCGAGCATGTCGCCTTTCATTATATTGCTCTCTATAGCGTGTTTGGTTTTTAAGTTATTCAATAGCGAGTCTTTTATTTGAATGAGTACTTCGCTGTGGCAGCTGGCGATGTACCAGTCGTTATCCACTTTTACTAATTGCCCGTATTCTATATAGCGTTGTTGGTGTAGGCGCAGGTCGGCGGCGAGTTTGTCATCGAGTTGTTGTTTTTGGCGGGTTATCTCACTTGAATAACTGCCCGCATTATCTACTTGGTGTACTTCTATAAAGTGGTAACTGCTTTGCTGTACGGCAAAGGTGTTGTTAAGTGTGTGTTGTTGTTCTGTGTTGTTATCTGTGGTATTAAACACGGTAAAGCCCAGTACTACTAAAGCGCAGGCGAGGCCGGTCATTTGCAGGGGTAATAAAAATCGAGTCGGCTTTTTATTAGCTTTTTGATTCGGCATTTGCGTAAATAATGCCTGTTGTTCTGGCGTCAGTGTGTGGCGTTTTTTACGCTCACTAAAATGCTGGTTAAGTTGCTGCTCAAACTGTTCGTTATGCTTGTTCATGGTAGCCTCCTAATAATGTTTTTAAGTTTTGTTTTGCATAACGTAGCCGCGTTTTTACGGTTTCATGATTGCTTTGGGTGATCTGTTGTATGTCTTCAAGCGAAAAGCCTTCTTGCTGTAAGCTGAGCGCTTCGCGTTGTACAAAGCTTAGTTGCATTAAAGCGTGGTTAAAGACTTCGTAATCAAAGCTTTGCTGAGTATTAGGTGCTGCAATTGCAGTATCGTCTGCTAATTCTACAAAACGCTGTTGTTTGCGAAACTCATCGATTAACGCATTACGGGCAAGGCGGAACAACCAGGCTTTCGGGTTGTCTTGCGGTTGATAATAATGGCGTTTTTCCATCACTTTTAACCATGTTTGTTGGCTTATATCAAAGGCGAGTTGCTCATTACTTTGCGTGACTAAGTAATGATATAAATCGTTGCCAAACAAAGTAACGAGTTTAGTTAAGTGGCGATTGTCGCCACTTTTTGCGTAGTCAGCCAAGTAGTCGTTACTGGGCTGACTAATAAACCATGACTTTAAGCTTGTAAGCATAGGCACCCTTATCCGTTAATGAGCTTTTATTGCGTTTGGTCTAACTTAAAATCAAGTTGTACACTTTGCCCAGTTTGCATTTGTGCTACGCCATCAATCACTTTTGGGCGGTATTTCCAGCGTTTAATTGCCCGTAGTGCTTCACGGTCGAAAATGCGTTTTGGTTCTGCGTCAGTAACTTGTGCATCTATTACTTCACCGGTTTGAGATACATTAAAGCTTAATTGTACCCAGCCTTCAATGCCTTCTCGTGCGGCAATGGGCGGGTATTTAGGATTTATACGTACTATGGGGGTCGCATCACCGGTTGGTCGCTGTAAGTTAGCTTTTATATCGCCACCTATTTTATCAATACTTATATCTGGCGTTATTGCGGTTGTTACTATATTAGTATCAGTACTTGGCGGTGTACGCGGCAGCACTTTAGGCGGCGTTTGCATTTTAGGTGGCGGCGGCAAGGTTTGCTTGTGCTGCACTTTAGAATCTTCTGGCGCTTGGAATATTTCTACAATGATGCCGTCATCAATAAAGCTTGGCGCGCGTTGCTCGCCACTAATTAAGTACTGCATAAATGCAAATGCCGCAAAGGTCATGGCTGCACCGCCAACAATGGCCGTTGATGTTTTTAAAGCATGATTAGTGTGTGGTAAAGCTACTGTTTGCATAAGCAAATCCTCGATAAGTTAAGTGGTATTCATCACTAAAACGTGCGCTAGATTAAAAAGGGGTGAAATATTTTTAAAAAGTTTCGTGTTTGCTTATGGGCATTGGTTACAATGGCGGCTGTGAATTTTGGTTTTTATTTTATTAGGCAGTTATGCAACTTATTCAAATTGATAAAGCTCGTTATCGTAAGCATTTAAACCGCGTTATTATCGGCTGCGGCTTGGCGTTGGCTATTGGCAGTTTAGCAATCTCACAACTACTAATCGCGTTATTCCCTGATGAAAGTGGCAGTCATTTTCATTGGAATTTAATAGGTGTAGTTATTACTAGCCTAACAATTGGCTGGGCGCTGAATAAATACCGCACACATGAATATATGACCGAAGTGGTGTATGTGTGGGATCTCAAACAAGCATTGAATAAAATCACCCGAAAAATGGCAAAATTAAAAGCGGCGGGGCGAGAGGGAAATCCTCAAGCATTGTTAGCAATTCATTATAGTTATGCTGGCTCGCGGTTATTATGGCAACTAGACGATAACACTATCACCATGGATGAATTAGCTATTAAGCAAGCTGAGCTTGACAGTGTGGCGGCTAAGTTTAATGTGACGTTAAACGTTGATGATTATGATGATGTTATTTTGAAGCAATTTTAGTTGCCTTTTTGTTTCTAAAATGTGTAAAGTAGCGTTCGCTTTATAATAAAAAACTTAAAAGGAACTTTAATGACATTAAACAAGCTTTGCCTAGGTGCTTTGCTAACGATTTGTACTTTTTCATCTAATGCAAACGATGTTAATTTTTCAATCGGTGGCGGCTACCCTTACTTTGTTATACCAGAGGTATCATTATCAGCAGCACAAGGTACACAGCGCTGGTATGCTAACTATAAAATAGGCTTAGATGATGGTTTTTCTGTCGGGTTTGAACATGCGCTAACGAGCGATAAAAAGCATGCTTTAGGCTTAGTTGTTGGCGCCATTGGTGCACAAGATGATGGTCGTGAGTGTTCGGATACTGATGATAAAGACATTGGTGAGACATTTGGTAATATTTTTGGCTGTGCACTATCAGGTATGTTTGATACAGAAACGACCAACGGTGTAGGCGTGAGTTATAGTTACCTTTTTAGTGGTTTAAATGAAGGCGGTTGGCGCGTTCGTTTTGAATTAGGCTACGGTGAAGGCAGCAACAGTAATGAAAAACGCGCTGATGGTGGCGTGAGTATTAGTTACGAATTTTAATAATTGCATTAGCTTATATAGGCTTTAGTGATAAATTAAAGCCTACCTCTACCTTGTAATACATAGTGAGTCATCTGATGTAACTGGTTATTTAATTCCTCTTACTAGCACCGCAAATTCCAACCCTGCTTGGTAAATATTACCTGAAAATAGACAACCCACTTGATGGTCGAGCCAGACTTATACCTCTATGCAGCTGTGATTAGTTAGCTGTAAAATCACATTTCATTCAGTTAAATGTAAACGCAGTGGGTGGTGTTTACGTATCACGATGATCAATGCTTGATGATGTTAGATAGGAATCATATGAATAAAATTAACCACAGAAAACTATTAAACAGTAAATGGACGGCCGTTTCACCCGTCAATAAAGAAAAGCATTTTATGATTACCGATATGGAGTTTGATGAAGAGGGCGTTGTTATCAGCTGTGTTATTGAAGCGGTGATGTCAAAGCGTTCGATGGAAATAAATTGGCATGATTTAAAAGATCAACAGCGCTGGTTACAAGATTGGAAGTAACCTTGGTATGCAGGTTTTAATTTTATTGGTATCTTATGAATGCATGTTGATGCTAGTGGATGAAATTTAATCATGAAAAAAATACTGATCGTTTGTTTAGGTAATATTTGCCGCTCACCGACTGCGGAGGCGGTGTTAAAGGCTAAAGCATTACAGCGTGGATCACAGTTTGAAATTGACTCAGCAGGTACCGCAGGCTACCACATTGGTAATCCTCCAGATAAACGCTCGCAAGCGGCGGCACTTAAACGTGGCTATAGCTTTGAGGGGATACGTTCACGACAAGTTAACGCTCATGACTTTGAGTACTTTGATTTGATCCTCGCTGCAGATAAAGCCAATTTAGCTGATCTAACTGCACTTTGTCCGGCGCATTTGCAGTATAAGCTGTCGTTATTTTTAGCTTATGGAACCTGCGTTGATGAGATCCCCGACCCTTATTATGGTGGCGAAAATGGTTTTGAACAGGTACTTGATTTAATCGAGGATGCCAGTGACAAAATACTAGATACCTTACAAAAATAGCCCAGTCATGCTGGGCTTAAAACGTGTTTATAAACAGTATTACAAACACTGATGTTATTAGTAATTACGTGTATTTACCTGCCAATTTTAAAGTCTAGCTGCACTTGAGCTTTTGCAACCACTGTTTTTCCGTCTTCAAACTTAGGGGCATAACGCCACTTTTCCATTGCTTTAATAGCTTCTTGTTCAAATGCTTCACCACCTTCAGATTTAATGATGGTGATATTTTTTACAAAGCCAGCGGTGTTAACGTCAAACTCCATTTGCACTGAACCATCTTGCCTAAACCTTGCTTTACTATCTGGGTAGTTAGGTTCTTGACGATAAAGTGGGGTTTGTTGCTGGTTTTCTTGCCACGGCACCATTTTAGCTATAGCTAAACAATGTTTGGTCGCTTCGTCACTTTTACCTGTTTTTTCATAAAGGTGAACTAATTTAGAGTGAGCACTAAGCTCTGTTTCATGATCGAAGCTAAGCGCATCATCAAATACACTTACAACTCGATTTAAACGCTCAATCGCTTTAGAATATTGTCTTTTACCTTCTGCAAAAGCGGCAACTAAAAAGTCAGCTTTGATCCGCTCTACTGAGTTCTCAGGTAAGTTTTGGCTGTAAAACTCGTCTGCCTCAAGTAGGTAACGTTTGGCTTGGTTGTATTTCTTCCCTTGAAAGCCATACGCTAATCCTTGTGCAGCAGCCAGTTTCATATCTGCTACTAATTTTGGGACTTTTTGGACTGCAGCGATTTCAATAACTTGTTTGTATAGGGCGTCGGCTCTATTTACCGAATCAGTATTGGTTGCCATACCAAGCAATGCATCGATGAGTTCAATGCTACTTGTTGGATGATTAGCCGCTAAAATAGTGTAAGCCTGCTCAAACAAGGTAAAACGTTTTTGTTTGTTTTCTGCAGGGTATTGATGAAGCTCATTAGCATAGTTTATGGCTAAATTTGCAGTGTTATCTGATTTATCTCCATAGATTTGCTTACCTAGCAAATAGGCTTGTTCAGCTTTATCTTCTGCGCCTTTGCCTTGTTGCTGTGCATTAAGGTATTGCTGGTAAACTATTTTAAATTGACTATGTATAGATTCATCGGCGTGGCTATAACCAGAATAGGTGATGGCAAGACAAAGTAGTAAAGAGGATGCTTTCATAATGTTCCTTATTATTATGTTTAATTAAATTCTACCAAATAGGTACAACTATGTCATTGATTTAGAGTATCGAGTAAGAATTTTGTTTTTGGTGGGGTGGAATTGTCGATTTAGCGCAGGGCAATGCTTGAATTGCGAGTAACTGCCTCAATATAGTTATTACTCATTGCGGTGTTGTATTATTTTCAATGCAGTTTATTTTTGTGATATTATCACGTTTGCATTATCGCATTACTTTTTAATTTTGGATTTGTCGTGGCGCAAGTAAGAGCTAGAGTCCAGCTAAATGTTGGCAAAAACAGTGATATACCCGCAGAAATCGTGTCATTTAGCGATTTAAAAGATGGCCAAGAGCATGTTGCTTTGGTGTTTAATAGTGCTGATAGCGAGCAGTCTGTGCCGCTTATTCGTATGCATTCTGAATGTTTAACCGGTGATGTATTTCATTCATCACGGTGTGATTGTGGTGAACAACTCAACGAATGTATTGAAATGATGCATCAACAAGGTGGTATTTTACTTTATTTACGCCAAGAAGGGCGTGGTATTGGTTTATACAATAAAATTGACGCCTATGTATTGCAATCACAAGGTATGAATACCTATGAAGCAAATAATCATTTGGGCTTTGCTGATGACTTACGTGACTTTTCTGACGCGGTATTAATGCTAGAAGCGATGGGGTTGGCTCACGTAAAGCTGATGACCAATAATCCTAAAAAGCTTAATGCCTTGAAAGATGCAGGTATTGAAGTTGAATCAGTGGTTGGCACGCATGCACACATTAAAGCTGGTTTAGCGGGCAATAAAGCATACCTAGAGACGAAAATTAAGCATGGTGCGCATATGTTAGATATAAAGAAGATTAAAAAACCGTAATTTTAAGCTGTCGTCTATGTAATCCCATCCAACGCCGAGTTATACTCGGCGTGTTTT
Source organism: Pseudoalteromonas sp. SG41-5 (assembly GCF_014164495.1). Classification (NCBI taxonomy): domain Bacteria; kingdom Pseudomonadati; phylum Pseudomonadota; class Gammaproteobacteria; order Alteromonadales; family Pseudoalteromonadaceae; genus Pseudoalteromonas; species Pseudoalteromonas sp. SG41-5. The sequence goes on from NZ_JACJFH010000038.1 coordinate 9,672, forward strand.
GTTGTTAATTTAAGAGCAAGTATGTCAATTGAATTACGAGTATTTAAGGCCGATGCAGGGCTGAAATGGTTTAAAGCAGGCTGGCTTATTTTTAAAACTCAGCCTTTTACCTTTATTTTTATGCACTTATTTATAGGTATTATTGGTTTACTATCGCTATTTTTACCTTTTTTACAAATTATAGCAGCCATTGCCACGCCATTTTTAACTGCGGGGTTTTATCAAGCGGTGATCACCAAACAGCAAGGCGGCAAAATTATGTTGGCCGATATCCTAAAGCCGTTTACCGCCAAGGGTAATCGCATGGGGCTGCTTCGTTTAGCGCTTTATCAAATGGCGGCAGGTGTGCTAATGGCCTTGTTAGCTGCTGGCTTATTTGCTGAAGCTGTTGAGATTATGAGTAATCCGAATGTCGATCCTAACATTGCCTTGCAGCAAGTAATTGATAGCATCTCGATGGCAAATTTGGCGCTGTTTTTAATTGCGTTATCGGTGTATTTAACGGCTTTTTCTTATGCAGTGCCGTTGGTTTATTTTAATCAACAAAAACGTATTTTTGAGGTGCTAAAAAGCTCACTTATGGTGTTTTACCACAACATGGCACCATTGAGTGTATATGGGGCAATTACTGCAGGCTTGATGATGCTTTCAATGTTTTTATCATTCTTGCCGCTGTTGGTTTTAATGCCAATTTGCTACATTAGCTTTTTTGTTTCTTATCAAGCTATTTTTATGCCGATCGTACCGCCTGCAGAGGCAGAGCCTGTTGCGCCGCAGCATAATGATCAAAGCGGTCGTTTTGACGCATAATGGCTGAAGAAATGGATGAAGCATTACAAAAGAAGTTAAAAAATTATGTACTTTGGTTACTCGGGCGCCAAGAATATTCGCGTCGAGAGTTAACCCAAAAATTACAGCAAAAAGAGGCGACGCCTGAATTTATCGAAGCTTTATTAGATTGGTGTGAAGAGCACAATTTTATAAATGAGCAGCGTTATGTTGAAGGTTTTGTACGTCGCCACATTGCTAAAAAACATGGCTTAAAACGTATTCAAAGCGAAGCCATGGGCAAAAGGATTGACCGAGCACTGTTAGAAAGTGTGATTGAATCATTCGAAATTGATTGGTTTGGGTTAGCGCAGGATGCGTATTTAAAGAAGTATTCAAATTCACAGAACGACTTCGATCACAAAGAAAAAGCTAAGCGCGTGCGCTACTTAATGTATCGAGGGTTCAGTTACGAACAAATAGATTTTGCAATGCAAGCACAGTAAAAATGGGTGAGACGTTCACATGCAGCACATGACTACCGCACAGATCAGGCAACAGTTTTTAGATTTTTTTGCCTCTAAACAACACCAAATTGTTCCATCAAGCTCGCTTATTCCGGGTAACGATGCGACGTTATTATTTAATAACGCCGGCATGGTGCAATTTAAAGATGTATTTTTAGGCGCCGAAAGCCGCCCTTATAACCGCGCAACTAGCTCACAACGTTGTGTGCGTGCCGGTGGTAAGCATAATGATTTAGAAAATGTAGGCTACACAGCACGCCACCATACATTTTTCGAAATGTTAGGTAACTTCAGCTTTGGTGATTACTTTAAGCAAGACGCGATTAAGTTTGCGTGGGAGTTTTTGACTGACGTTGTAAAACTGCCGAAAGAAAAACTGCTCGTTACTATCTACCATGATGATGAAGAAGCATTTGGTTATTGGGCTAACGAAATTGGTTTGCCTGAAGATCGCATTATTCGTATTGCTACTTCAGATAATTTCTGGTCAATGGGTGATACTGGCCCGTGTGGTCCATGTTCTGAAATTTTTTATGATCATGGCGAACAGATTTGGGGCGGACCTCCAGGCTCACCTGAAGAAGATGGCGACCGTTTCATTGAAATTTGGAACCTGGTATTTATGCAGTATAACCGTCAAAGCGACGGTACGATGGAGCCGCTTCCTAAGCAGTCTGTTGATACAGGTATGGGTCTTGAGCGCATTGCTGCAATTTTACAAGGCGTGCATTCAAACTATGAAATCGATTTATTCCAAGGCTTAATTAAAGCTGCTGCAGAAGTTACCAATGCACAAGATATGGATGATAAATCACTGCGCGTAGTGGCGGATCATATTCGTTCATGTGCGTTTTTAATTTCTGATGGGGTTATGCCATCAAACGAAGGCCGTGGTTATGTACTGCGCCGTATCATTCGTCGTGCAGTTCGCCATGGTAACAAGCTTGGCGCACAAGGTTCGTTCTTCTATAAGTTAGTTGCTGCGCTAATCGAACAAATGGGTCAAGCGTATCCAGAGCTTGCAAAACAGCAAGAAATCATCGAAAAAGTACTGCGTATTGAAGAAGAGCAGTTTGGCAAAACTCTTGAGCGTGGTTTAGCTATTTTAGAAGAAAGCCTGACTGATTTAACTGGCGATGTGATCCCAGGTGAATTGGTATTCAAATTATATGACACCTATGGTTTCCCTGCCGATTTAACCGCAGATGTAGCGCGTGAGCGCTTTATGACGATTGATGAGCAAGGCTTCCAAGAGTGCATGGCTGTACAGCGTAAAACTGCACAACAAGCTGGTAAATTTGGTGCTGACTATAACCAGCAATTAAAGTCTGACAAACACACTGACTTTAAAGGCTATGACGCAACGCACTATAGTGGCACTGTGATTGAAATGTTCGCGCAAGGTGAAGCTGTATCAGTACTTGAAGATGGCCAACAAGGCATTGTGGTACTAGATCGCACACCGTTTTACGCTGAATCTGGTGGCCAAGTTGGCGACACCGGCACATTAACGGTAGCTGGCGGTGAGTTTACAGTAACTAATACTACTAAACTTGGTAATGCATTCGCGCATCACGGAACAGTGATGGGGCGTATTGGTGTGAATGATAAAGTTGACGCTAACATTGATGATAAGCGCCGTGATCGTGTTAAAAAGAATCATACAGCGACGCATATTTTACATGAAGCACTACGTCAGTTATTGGGCGATCATGTGTCGCAAAAAGGTTCGCTCGTAGACCCTGAACGTTTACGTTTTGACTTCTCGCATTTTGAAGCAGTCACGAAAGCTGAACTACGTGAAATTGAGCGAGTTGTGAATGACGAGATCCGTCGTAACTTTGCACTAAATACTGAGCTGATGGCAATCGATGCCGCCAAAGAAAAAGGCGCAATGGCGTTATTTGGTGAGAAGTACGATGATGAAGTTCGCGTAGTGACTATTGGTGATTACTCTATAGAACTGTGTGGTGGTACTCACGTAAATCGTGCTGGTGATATCGGTTTATTCAAAATAGTTTCTGAGAGCGGTATTGCTGCCGGTGTGCGCCGTATTGAAGCGGTAACAGGTGCTGATGCAATTGCTTATGTAAGTGAGCAAGAGCAACACCTAAACGACGTAGCGGCTCTTGTTAAAGGCGACAGCGCATCAGTACTTGAAAAAGTAACTGCCTTGCTTGAAAAGTCGAAAGGGCTTGAAAAGCAAATAGCACAGCTAAGCGACAAGCTAGCCAGTGCTGCGGGTGCATCATTAATTGATTCAATTGTTGAAATTAACGGTGTTAAATTACTTGTGGCAAACGTTGAAGGCACTGAATCAAAAGCCTTACGCGGCATGGTTGATGACCTTAAAAACAAGATTGGCTCAGGTGTTATTGCACTTGGTGTTGCTGATGGCGACAAAGTAAGCTTAATTGCTGGTGTGACTAAAGACTTAACTGGCAAAGTGAAAGCCGGTGAGCTGGTAAATCACATGGCATCACAAGTTGGTGGTAAAGGCGGCGGTCGTCCTGATATGGCGCAAGCTGGTGGCTCTGAGCCGCAAAACTTAACTGCAGCACTTGATAGCGTAACCGCTTGGTTAACTGAGCGTACTTAATAGCTCAGTACGTAAAGTTGATTTAACACTTTAGGAGGCTCAATTGAGTCTCTTAAGGTGTTTACTCTAAATCTGCTTTAACAGCTAAGCCACGTCCTAAATTTATAGCTAAAACGGCATACCTTACTAAATACACACTACCGCATTTTTTATTGCCACTGGATTTACCTTAATTACGAAAAAACTCGGAACTATCCCCATAAACTCTCCACAGCGATGATAAAACTAATTTTTATTGAAACTTTTTCTCGATAACTGCGTCCAAATAGTTAAGATTAATCATAACTTTGAAAAAATAGGCTATGCTTATATCGACTACCGTTATAGTGCACAGAAAAGATTTTAGTAACTACTTGAAGTATTAAATGACAGCCACCATTATATTAACAGTAAAGAAATTTCTGTTGGTTGCTCAGTTACTAAAGTCGCCATTGAGGCAGTGACTATGAAATCATATCCTAGTGTAGTAAGTTTGTTTTTATAGATTAACGTAAACACGTATCAAGATCTGATATTAAAATATTAGTTTGAATAGATGAAACATACTTAGAATTGGCAATAGGCGCATTATAAAGAGTTTTTTTAACAGAAAATGAATCGATTTAGAGTTTTTACTTACTATTAAGGCTTATTTTCTTTAATATACAGACGCGGAATCTTTTAATTTATTGGAATACGGGAGCAAGAGAATGCTAATACTAACTCGTCGAGTAGGTGAAACCCTAATGATTGGTGACGAAGTAACTGTCACTGTACTAGGTGTTAAAGGAAATCAAGTACGTATTGGTGTTAATGCACCTAAAGACGTTTCGGTACACCGTGAAGAAATTTACATGCGTATTCAAGCTGAAAAGTCTAACCCGAATCCGGGCAATGCTTAATCAATTTAATTGATATGAAAGAGCCACTATTTAGTGGCTCTTTTTTTTATGTATTCAATAATCTCATCACTCAGTACGCTGTTTGAAACGTACTGCATGCCGCGACGACTTTTTAAAATAATACCGCGAACAGTAAAAATTACTTCATCAATATCTTGCCATGCTAGCTGATAGCTTTTATGTGGGTTTTCGCTTTTAAAACCGCTTTCATCAATAGTTAACGTTGCCTCAGAGCCTGATGCTCGACTAAGCATTTGCCGCGTTACCCACCAAGGCCTGCGATAATAAAAAGCAACACATTCAAGTACTGCGGCCATGATCAAGAAATTTCCTAAATAGTGTTTTTCTAACCAATAAATAGCTGTAAGTCCTAAACTAACCAATAATACTAAAAAAACATATTTCGGCTTTGCTTGTGCGCTGTAAGGCAGAGACTCATCAAAACATTCGTAAAAGTAGGGTTTATCTAATGTATAAGTGGTGCTAAATGACATGATTAATAAATTCAGGATTACTGTGCGGTTATTTTAGCAAGCTTAGTCGCAAAAAGCCGTTCTTTTAACTGTTCATTTGTTTGTTACTATGAGAGCTTAAGATCTATTTGCGTGATAGGGGATGGTGATGTTTAGTTTAATTGGTTTGACTTGGGCGCTGTCCAGTAATGCGTTTTTGGTGATGGGGGATATGCCATATACTCCAATTGATGAAATGAATTTAGCGCCAATAGGAGCTTTGGGTAAAAAAATAAAAACGACTGAGCATGCTTTTTTGATCCATGTTGGCGATATGAAATCCGGTTCTGAGCCTTGCACCAATGAGTTGCTTGAGAAGCATAAACAGTTACTTACCTCTTTAACTACGCAGCCATTTATTTACACCCCCGGTGACAATGAATGGACTGATTGCGACCGCAAAAATTTAACTCCTCGTTATGATGAATTAGAGCGCTTGGTATTTTTAAAAACCTTGATGTTTGATGATAAATACCTTGAAAAAGCCAATACCTTAGTTGATTTTCAGCAACAGCCTAGCATGCACGAAAATGCGCGTTGGCGGTTCGCTGATGTAGAGTTTATAACGCTGCATATTGCAGGCACCCACAATGGCCGTCGAGAGGTGCTAAAAAGTGATAAACAACTTGCTTATCAACAAGCTGATACAAGAGACGGCAACAACCTTAACTGGTTAGCGCAAGCAAACTCAGCAGCCAAAGGTTATGTGATTGCTTTTCAGGCGGATATTTACACCCATCAAACAGCACAACCAGCATGCAGTAAAACTCAGCCAGAACAGTGTGATGGTTTTAAAGTGTATCGCGATGCTTTGGCGGAATTTGTAAACACAGTAAAAAAGCCGGTATTAGTGATCCACGGTGATACAGGCCCTTATTGTCAGCAACCATTATCACAAAATTTAACGCGACTTAATGTACCCGGTGATTTTATGTTTAGTGACATTGCCAAAGTAAGTCTGGTGCAACAAGATACAGATGTAACTTGGCAGATCAGTAGCTTAAAAAGTGGTAAATCACTTAAGCGGATCTGCCGTTAATGTTCGGCTAAGCCGGCATCGGTCATCAGGTTTTCAAGTTCGTCTTGCAGCTCAAAAAGCTCAGGCTCAATATAACTTAAATCACAATCGCCTTTTAACGCGGTTTCCAGTGCTTCAGCGAGTGCCTTGAGCTTGGGTACGCCAGTGTAACAACAAGCACCGTGAAATTTATGAATAATACTTAGCACATGTTCGCAATCTTGGCTGGCGGTTGCTTCTTCAAGTAGTCGCAGGGTTTCTGGCACACTGAGTAACAACATATTAAGCATTTCAAGCGCCAGTTCGTTTTTACCGCCGGCACGTTGCAGTGCTAATGGCCAATCCAGTGAAGAGCTTACAAAAGGAGGCTCAATAGCAACTAGCTCATTGCGGCTTTTGTCTCGTCGCAGCGGTGATTGTGGACTATGATCACTGATAATTTGTTTCAGCATATCTTCATCAATAGGTTTAGTTAAATACCCTTTAAAGCCATCGGTAATAAGTTGCTCTTTCTCGCCTGCTAAGGCGTGTGCTGTGACTGCAATAATAGGGGTATCTTCGTTTAAGGATGATTCTAGGATCAGTTTACAGGCGGTAATACCGTCCATAATTGGCATTTGAATATCCATAAAAATAATGTCGTATTTATGGCTTTTGCTCAAACTATAGGCTTGTGAGCCATTATGAGCGGTATCGATAGTTTCAATTTGCTCTTCTAATAAAGTACAAAGTAACTTTAAATTGGCATCATTATCATCAACGACTAATACTTTTAGCGGTAATAACTTTTCGTCATTTTCTTCAATATTGTGTACGGGATGATCGAGTCGATAAGGTGCTGCAAGCACTTCACAGAGCTTGCGGTGGTTCAGCGGTTTACTTAAACACGCATCTGCACCACAGCCAATATATGCTTCGCGCATATTATGCGATACCGAATTAAGCATTAAATACAGGTAGTCAGTCGATTCACGGACTGCTTTGATATAGCTTTTTAAGCGTTGCATTTCGTCAACTGCGGCAACATGACCAATAATACAAATATCGTAATTAAACTCTTTGTTTAACTCTTGTAAAAAGGTTTCTTGGTCAAAGCACGCAGTAACCCTTGTTTGCCACTCGGTGAGTAAAGAGAGCACCGCATTATGGGTATGTTCATGCGGTTCTAGGTATAAAATACGTTTATTTGCAAGAGATCTACTTGGTAAGTCGCTGTTATAAATATGGCTTGGAAGCCTAAATACACCATTAAAAGTAAAGCAGGTGCCGTTACCAGGTGCTGAGTTTAAGGTAATGCGGCCACCCATGGTTTCAACTATGTGCTTGGTAATAATTAAGCCAAGGCCTGTGCCACCAAATTTACGGGTAATGCTTGAATCAGCTTGGCCAAAAGGAGTGAACAAGGCATCTTGTTTATCCATTGGAATGCCAACGCCTGTATCGGTTACCGACACTAATACTGAGGTCCGTTCTTCATCAAGTAAACGATGGCCAACATCAATTTTAATTGAGCCTTTTTCAGTAAACTTAATTGCATTACTAATCAAGTTGATCAGAATTTGTTTAAAGCGGGTCGGATCACCAGTAATGTTATCAGGCACCAGTGAGTTGATATAAATCGATAGCTCTAATTGTTTTTCATGCGCACTGGGGGCCAGTAGCGTAAGTACTTCGTTTATTGTGTCACGTAGTTGAAATTGAATGGACTCAAGTTCCATGGCGCCTGCTTCAAGCTTCGAAAAATCTAAAATATCGCTGATGATAGTCATTAAACTATTGGCTGAGAGTTCGATGGTATCGAGGTAATCTTTTTGGTGTTTATTTAGCGGTGTTTTATGTAATTGACGAGTAAAGCCAATTACACCATTGAGTGGTGTGCGCAGTTCGTGACTCATTTTCGCTAAAAAGTCCGATTTTACGCGGTTGGCGTCTTGGGCATCGGTTTTAGCAATACTGAGCTGAATATTCTGTGTTTCGTATAATTCTAACGACTCGCGCAAGTCACTGGTCGCCTGATCGATGTGCTTTTGCATTTCATCTTTTTGCATCACCATAGTATCAGAAATGGTGTTTAGCCCTTGGCGTAATAATTCAAACTCGCCCATCATCGGAGCGGTTAGGCCGGTTTCTCTTTTCCCTTCGATTAATTTGTCGGTAGCCAGTACTAACTTATTTAATGGGGTCATAAACATATGGCTAAGCCTGATGGCTAAAATAGCCGCCAACACTAAGGCTAAAATAATTACAATACCGCTGACTAATAATGCCTGTTGCTGACCAATAATCGCTTGGTCTTTGTTGAGCTGAATAACCACAGTGCCAAGGGATGTTTGAAACGTTGCATTATTCCACTGTGCGTCTGGCGTTGAGTGGTTGATGATCGGCGTAAAAAATGTAATTAAGTGGTCGCTGGGCACTACTTTGGTGTTTTTTCCTGCTTGCAAGTACTCACTGTGCAGTAGATCATCAAAGTCACGGTGATAGTTACTGGTTAATACCAGTTCATTATGCTCGTCAAAAATGGCGATGGTTTTAATTGCTGGAGAGTGTTTATTATGCGCATGGCTGATCAAACGGTTTAGTAGCTGTTTATTTTTTGCTAATAATGGCTGTTCAATGGCAATCGACAGGGGCTCGGAGATAGTCGCACCTTGCTGATATAAAATTTCATCAAGCTCAATGTAACGATTTATTGTAAAATAGCCGCCAAGTAGTAATCCGATAATCACTGTGGGAATAAGTGTTAGCGTTAAAACTGAGTCGCGCAAACCAAGTTTAGTCATAAGTGAACGTTGTTATCATTATTAGTTAGTTAAAGAGTATATACTTATAAGCTAGTAATCAATCACCCTCGTAGAATCAATATTTAAGGTGTTGCCCGATGGCGCAGTTTTTCCAAGCAAAAAAGAAAACCCTTTCTGGACAGTCGTTAACTTTAGCCATTTCAGGAATGGATCATCAAGGTCGGGGGATTGCCAAGCATAATAATAAAGTGTGCTTTGTTAGCGGTGCACTGACAGGTGAAACGGTTAAGGCCAAACTAACCGAAGATAAAGCTCGTTATAGCGCGGCTAAAACGATAAAAGTTGAGCAGGCCAGTGAAGCACGGGTTAAACCGTTTTGCGAACATTATCAACAATGTGGTGGTTGCCAATTACAGCATTTGCGACTTGACCAACAATTAGTTGAAAAGCAAGTGGCGGTGAGCCAGCTGTTTTCAAAGTTTGCCAAGCTTGATGCAATGAACTGGCAAGCCCCGTTATTGAGCGAGCCGACGCACTACCGTCGCAGTGCGCGGTTAGCGGTGATGTTTGATAAAACCGCAAAAAAAATGCGGGTTGGTTATCGCGCGCAAGGTTCTAAACAAATTGTCAGTGTGCAGCAGTGTGCAGTACTGAGTGACGATTTTGCCGCAATTTTTACTGTTTTTGATCAGTTATTAAACCAATATGGCGAACTTCGCAGTGTTAGCCATATACAATTATGCCAAGCAGATGAGCAAAATTTTGTGGTGATCCGCCACACTAAAAGCATCAGTGATAAGCTAAAAGCAACTATTGAGCAGCAGGGGCTTGATCATCAGTGGCAAATTATATGGCAAGGAGATACTCAGCAAATTAACCACAGCCATTTACCTATGCCGTTTTATAGCTTACCTGAGCTTGGACTAAAATTTACTTTTGGGCTGGAAAACTTTATTCAAGTCAATGCGCAGGTAAATCAAGCTATGCTTTCTCAAGCGGTTGACTGGCTTAGTTTAAAAGGGGACGAACAGGTACTAGACCTATTTTGTGGGATTGGTAACTTCGCTTTAGCGCTGGCAAATAACGCAAAAAGCGTAATTGGTGTTGAAGGAGTGGCTTCTGCGGTTGCAATGGCGGCGCAAAATGCGCAAACTAACCATATAGCCAATGCTCATTTTCATTGTTTTGATTTAACACAAACAATGCAGCAAGCTCCGTGGTTTAGTAAAGAGTTGAATGTATTAGTACTGGACCCTTCACGTACCGGTGCCTTAGCTATTTTAGAGCAACTGCCTCTGAAGCAATTTAAAACGATTTTATATGTATCTTGCGACCCTGTTACTTTAGCCCGTGACAGCGCAATTATTACGCAAGCTGCATTTTCACTTGAAAAAATAGGGCTAATGAATATGTTTCCACACACGGGGCATATCGAAACGATGGCGTTATTTCAACGGAGGTAGAGCGCATTATGGTAGCTACTCGGCAATCACACCAACACGACAAACCGGGTGATTTTAGCACACGACTTGGTTTACTTAACTTAACGCAAGAAAAGCGCGAACTATTAAGTAAAGCGAATACCCTTTGCGCTGAACTGCATAATCATCAGCAACAAAATATTGCCATGGAAATGGTCGAAATTTTGGTGGAAATGAATCTCGATGCAGACACCCTCGCTACCGCATATATTACGCCGAGTTTTTTGGCTAATCTAATCGACATCGATACAGTAAGCGATGTGATGGGGAGCCATGTGGCAACTCTGCTAACGGGTGTTGCACAAATGGCTACTATTAGCACTTTGGCTCATCAAGGTACTGGCACCGTTCAAGTTGATAATATACGCCATATGTTATTGGCGATGGTTGAAGATGTGCGCGCTGTGGTTATTAAACTTGCTGAGCAGGTATGTCATTTACGAGAGGTTAAAAACGCCAACGAAGAAGAGCGGGTGATTGCTGCAAAAGAAACCGCTGATATCTTTGCGCCACTTGCTAACCGGTTAGGGATTGGGCAATTAAAGTGGGAGCTGGAAGATCTATCGTTTCGCTATTTGCACCCTGATGTGTATAAAAATATTGCCAAGCAATTGGATGATAAGCGCCTAGGTCGCGAAGCTTATATGGTAGATATGGTTGAGCAAGTTAAAACTAAACTGGCTCAAGCAGGTATTAAAGGCGAGGTATATGGTCGGCCAAAACATATCTACAGTATTTACAAAAAAATGGCGCAAAAGAATTACGAGTTTGACCAGTTATTCGATATTCGCGCCATGCGTATTGTGGTGGATGAATTGCAAGATTGTTACGGTGCGCTGGGGATCGTACACACCAATTGGCGCCATCTAAATAAAGAATTTGATGATTATATTGCCACCCCTAAACAAAATGGTTATCAATCTATTCATACCGTAGTATTTGGCCCAGAAGGCAAAACGGTTGAAATCCAAATTCGTACCCACGCGATGCACCAAGATGCTGAGCTCGGAGTCGCTGCGCACTGGATGTATAAAGAAGGGGCGTTACCTGGGCGTGGTTCTGGGTATGAGCAAAAAATTAGCTGGTTGCGTAAATTATTGCAATGGCAAGAAGAGGTGGTTGATGGCAGCGATTTAGCCGAAGAGCTAAAAAATCAAGTGGTCGAAGATCGGGTGTATATTTTCACCCCTCGAGGCGATATTTTTGATTTACCGCTGGGCGCAACACCATTGGATTTTGCTTATTATATTCACTCAAATGTCGGTCATCGTTGTATTGGTGCAAAAGTATTTGGCAAAATTGTGCCTTTTACCCATCAATTACACACTGGCGATCAGGTTGAAATTTTAACCCAAAAACAACCTAATCCTAGCCGCGATTGGTTAAATCCATCACTGGGATATATTAAATCATCCCGCGCGAGAGCGAAAATACACCACTGGTTTAAACAACTCGATCGCGATAAAAATCTCAGTGCTGGTAAAGAAATTCTAGATAATGAATTGCAAAAGCTCGATCTGACCTACAAAAACTTAGAGCCGGCTATTACTCGCTATAACTTTAAAGAGTTAGATGACTTAATGGTTGCGATTGGCGCCGGTGATGTGCGTTTAAATCAGTTGCTGAATTTTATCACGGATCGCTCTGATGACGAGCCCGTCATCCGCTTTAAGAACCCGACTAAAATCAGCGGTGATAAAAATGGTATCGTGGTTGATGGGGTTGGTAGTTTAATGAGCCATGTGGCTAAATGTTGCCGCCCAGTTCCTGGTGAGTCAATAATCGGTTATATCACGCAAGGGCGTGGCATAGGTGTGCATAGGACTGATTGTGATTCTTTTAATAATCTAAGAACACAACATCCTGAGCGTGTTATTGCGGTTAGTTGGTCAGACGAAATTAACGGCTCTTATGCCCTGTGTATTAAAATTGAAGCAAGTGACAGAGCTGGGCTTATACGTGATATTAGTTCGGTACTGGCCAATGAAAAAGTTAATGTGCTGAATATGAATATGGAAACCGTGGACGACCGCCAATTAGCGTTGTTTACCATGCAAGTGGAAGTACATGATTTATCAAGTACCAATCGATTACTATCAAAATTAGATCAAATCGAAGGCGTGCATGAAGCAAAACGTAGTCACTAGGAATGTAAATGAACCAGACAACTAATACCTCAACGAATACATTAACTGAGTTATTAGCCATTATGGCTAAATTACGTGACCCAGCAACAGGCTGCCCGTGGGATTTAAAGCAAGACTTTACATCCATCGTACCGCATACCTTAGAAGAAGCATACGAGGTAGCCGATTGCATTGAAAAAGGTGATTTCGGTGAGCTTAAAAATGAACTGGGTGATTTACTCTTTCAAGTGATTTTTTATGCGCAATTGGCACAAGAGCAAGGGTTATTTGATTTTAATGATGTAATGGCTGGGCTAAATAATAAGTTAGTGCGTCGCCATCCACATGTATTTGCCGATCAGCAAGGGCTGACTGAACAACAACTCAGTGAGCAGTGGCAAACCATAAAAGCACAGGAGCGGGCAGCAAAAGCTGAACCGCAGAGCAACACATTATGGCAAGATATACCTGCAAATCTGCCTAGTTTGAGTAAAGCCAAAAAAATTCAGCAGCGGGTTGCAGGATTAGGCTTTGATTGGCCTAGTTATCATGGTGCATTAGATAAAGTGGCTGAAGAAGTTGATGAAGTAAAAGAAGCGTTAGCCGTTGATCCATTTTCAGCACACAGCGCAGAAGAAATCGGCGATTTATTGTTTGCTACAGTTAATGTAGCACGGCATATTAAACGTGACCCAGAGCAATTATTACGTAGCGCCAACGATAAGTTTTCAGCGCGATTTGAAAAAGTACAAGCCTATTTATGTGAGCGTGGGCAATCGCTTGATACAGCAACCCTTGCTGAAATGGATGCCGCATGGGATGCGATAAAAAAGCAGCAGTAAATAATGCGAAACGCTGAGTGCGTTTTTTGTGCAGAGAATTACTAACTTTCGCTGGATTGATGGCAGTGCCTTTGCTATAATTTCGCCCCGTCTTGATTCTATATTTTTCCTTTTAATTCCTGATATTCTAGGGTTCGCATGAGTACAAAATTTATCTTCGTTACCGGCGGGGTTGTTTCCTCGTTGGGTAAAGGTATTGCAGCAGCATCGTTGGCAGCTATTTTAGAGGCCCGTGGTTTAAATGTTACCATTTTAAAGCTGGATCCTTATATCAACGTTGACCCAGGCACAATGAGCCCAATTCAACATGGTGAAGTATTTGTCACCGAAGACGGCGCTGAAACCGATCTTGATTTAGGTCACTATGAACGTTTCATCCGTACCAAAATGACAAGCCGTAACAACTTCACACAAGGTCGTGTATATGAAGATGTGCTGCGTCGTGAGCGTCGTGGTGAGTACCTTGGTGCAACAATTCAGGTTATTCCACATATTACCAACGATATTAAGCAACGTGTTTATGACGGTGCTGAAGGCCATGATGTGGCACTCGTTGAAATTGGTGGAACGGTTGGTGATATTGAGTCACAACCATTCTTAGAAGCAATTCGTCAGCTTGGCACAGAGATTGGCCGTGAGCGCGCATTGTTTATTCACTTAACGTTAGTGCCATTCTTAGGCCCTGCGGGTGAAGTGAAAACCAAACCAACACAGCATTCTGTTAAAGAGTTACGCTCGATTGGTATTCAACCAGATATTCTTATCTGCCGTTCAGATCGTAAATTACCAAATAACGAACGTGCAAAGATTGCTCTTTTTACTAACGTTGAAGAAAAAGCGGTTATTTCATTACCTGATGTAGACAGCATTTATAAAATTCCTGCGCTATTAAAATCGCAAGAGCTTGATAACTTTGTATGTCGTCGCTTCCATCTTGATTGCCCTGAAGCTGATTTAGTTGAGTGGGAACAAGTGTTATACCAAGAGTCAAACCCAACGGGTGAAGTGACTATCGGTATGGTTGGTAAATACATTGAACTACCTGATGCCTATAAATCTGTAAACGAAGCACTTAAACATGCAGGTCTTAAAAATCGTTTAACAGTAAACATTCAATATGTTGATTCACAAGATGTTGAAAGTAAAGGTACTGAGTTACTAGCTAACCTTGATGCTATTTTAGTTCCTGGTGGTTTTGGTGGGCGCGGTGTTGAAGGTAAAATTTTAGCGGCAAAATATGCCCGTGAAAATAAAGTACCTTACCTTGGTATCTGTTTAGGTATGCAAGTTGCGCTAATTGAGTATGCACGTAATGTTGCAGGCTTATTAGATGCAAACTCAACCGAGTTTAATGCTAACTCGTCAAGCCCTGTGGTTGGTTTGATCACTGAATGGTTAGATGCTGAAGGCAATATTGAAACACGTAGCGAAAAATCTGATTTAGGTGGCACTATGCGTTTAGGCGCACAAAAATGTCATTTAACACCAGGCTCAAAAGTACGTGAAGTATATGGTAGTGATGAGATTGTTGAACGTCATCGTCATCGTTACGAAGTAAACAATAATTTTGTTGAACAGCTTGAAAAAGCTGGCTTGAGTTTCACTGGTTTATCGGAAGATAAGAAGCTAGTTGAAATCATCGAGAATAAAGATCACCCGTGGTTTATTGCGGCTCAATTCCACCCGGAATTCACCTCAACACCGCGTGATGGTCATCCGCTATTTGAAGGGTTTGTTGCCGCTGCGCATATTCATCAAAAAGCGTCATCGTAATATGAATAAGCCGTGCACTATGCACGGCTTATTTGTTTTCAAAGTCGACGGCATTAAGGAAAATTAATAAAGTCGGAGTAGACTCACCATTTTGGGAAAAGAGGAATCAAGATGTCAAATATCGTAAAAGTGATCGGTCGCGAAATTATGGATTCGCGTGGTAACCCAACTGTAGAAGCTGATGTTCATTTAGCTGACGGTTCATGGGGCCGCGCTGCTGCACCATCAGGTGCATCAACAGGTACTCGCGAAGCACTAGAATTACGTGATGGTGATAAAGCACGTTACTTAGGTAAAGGTGTATTAAAAGCGGTTGGTTTTATTAATAATGAAATCGCGACAGCCTTAGCTGGCCAAAATGCACTAGAGCAAAGCACTGTTGACCAAGTAATGCTAGATTTAGATGGTACCGAAAATAAAGAAAAATTAGGTGCAAATGCAATCTTAGCAGTGTCATTAGCAACTGCAAAAGCTGCTGCACAATCTAAAAAAGTAGAGCTTTATGAGCACATTGCTGACTTAAACGGTACACCAGGTGTTTATTCTATGCCGTTACCAATGATGAACATCATCAATGGTGGTGAGCATGCTGATAACTCAGTTGATATTCAAGAATTCATGATCCAGCCAGTTGGCGCTGCCAACTTCCGTGAAGCGCTTCGCATGGGTGCAGAAATATTCCACAGCCTTGCCAAAGTACTTAAAGCTGATGGTCATTCAACCGCAGTGGGTGATGAAGGTGGTTTTGCACCAAACCTTGCCTCTAACGAAGCGGCACTTGCAGCAATTAAAGTTGCTGTTGCTAATGCAGGCTACGAGTTAGGCAAAGACATTACTCTAGCACTTGATTGTGCTGCGTCTGAGTTTTATGACAAAGAAGCAAATATCTACGACCTTAAAGGCGAAGGTAAAAAATTCACCTCAGAAGAGTTTAACTACTTCTTAAAAGATCTAACTGAACAGTACCCAATCGTGTCTATCGAAGATGGCCTTGATGAGTCTGATTGGGACGGCTTTGCACACCAAACAAAACTACTTGGCGATAAGATCCAATTAGTTGGTGACGATTTATTCGTGACAAACACTAAGATCTTAAAGCGTGGTATCGACAACGGTATTGCTAACTCAATCTTAATCAAGTTTAACCAAATTGGTTCACTAACTGAAACGTTAGCTGCAATCAAAATGGCTAAAGACGCTGGTTTCACTGCTGTTATTTCTCATCGCTCAGGCGAAACTGAAGATTCAACAATTGCTGATTTAGCAGTGGGTACTGCAGCTGGTCAAATCAAAACAGGTTCATTGAGCCGTTCTGATCGTGTAGCGAAGTACAACCAATTGCTACGTATTGAAGAGCAATTAGGCGCTAAAGCACCTTTTAATGGTCTTAAAGAAGTTAAAGGTCAGTAATTCTTTTATAAGAAGCTGATTTAAACTTTTGAAAAATCCTCGCAAATGCGGGGATTTTTATTTAAGTGCCTTGTAGGCGCGAGTTTATCTCGCGCATTTTTAGGCGTTAAAGCTGAAATTGCTGCTTCAAAATCTGCCCTGTAAAGCTGGTTTTTAAATAAAAACCTCGGGGTAGGGTTTTAATAATTTGCCCGTTTGGACCGATGGCATCGGTGACTATTCTGCTATTAGCTGCTTTTGGGCGAATTTGCATCGCATCCCCTAAATGCCCTGAGATCTCATCAACACGTCCCAGTGCTATCAGCTCCATTTGTTCTTCCCAGTCTCGCTGTAACTGCGCATCTTGCTCTGCTGAGGGTTGCCATAAAAAGCCACTACCAATGGTTCTATCAAATGGCACAATGTCGCGCTCGCCTAGTATGGGTAGCCACAAGACATGATTGAGTTTTTTACGCACATTACTTTGCTGCCATGTCATACCTGTGACATTCAATAACGGTGTCACAGACACAAAAGTGGTCTCTAATGGTTTGCCTTTATATGAGATTGGTAGCGTTTTAAGTTCAATCCCGAGCTCTTCAAAATCAGGGGTAGGTTTGGAACCTGCTGTAGCACCTAATGCATATTCAATCAATTGCCCCGTCCAGCCTTTCTCCTTTAATAAATGCTCAGGTGTTTTAAACTGATAATGACTTGCTAATTGGCCTAATGTCAGTCCTGCAATGTTGCTAACACGTTGCATTAATTCATTGATTGAATGTGGTTTTATCGGTTTCATAGCGAGTTATTTGGTTGTATAAATTCACTACTCATGATAGCAAAAGAGTTTAACCGTGGATATCTTTGCGTTTGGGTGTTTTTTGTCCAGTGATAGTTCGCTGTGTTTTTAGACAAGGTGAAACTTGCTGACTTTAAGCTTAATGTATTGAATTTAATGGTTTTTAACTGTTGAATTTGTAAAGCCTTTAAGCTGTGTTGAAAGCTTGTTGGGATAAATACATAACTATGAACAATGTTATCCACAGAAACTGTGGAAAAGGCAAGTTATTGGATCTGTTATTGTGGATTTGTTTGCAAAATGAGCTGTATAAACTAAAGTTATGCACAAGCTGTGAGTAAGATGCGTAAAACTCTGAATATTGTTTGCCGTATTGCAGGTAATGTGGAACAATCATTAAAAATCGACTTACAAATGAGGCACTAAGGTGATTGATGCCGAAGGTTTTCGTGCCAATGTCGGAATTGTAATTTGCAATAATCAGGGACAGGTCTTTTGGGCCAGACGTTATGGTCAGCATTCTTGGCAGTTTCCTCAAGGTGGTGTTGATAGTGGCGAAACAGCAGAGCAGACCATGTTTCGTGAATTACACGAAGAAGTCGGCTTGCGCCCTGAAGATGTAGAAATTGTCGCAAGTTCAAAACATTGGTTACGTTATAAATTGCCCAAGCGTTTGATCCGCCGAGACTCCAGTCCGGTGTGTATTGGGCAAAAGCAAAAATGGTTTTTATTGAAACTGCGTTGTAAAGACGAAGACGTCAACTTACTAAAAACACATCATCCGGAATTTGATGATTGGCGGTGGGTAAGTTATTGGTATCCGGTAAGGCAAGTTGTATCGTTTAAACGCGATGTTTATCGCCGTGTTATGAAAGAATTCGCACCCTTTGCGATGCCTTTTAATAAACGTGAACAGTCCAAAGATACGTGGCGCCATAAAGGTAAATAATATAAAGGAGCAGTATTATGCTGGCTACACTCAGAGCTATTGCAGAGTCCGTTTCGCAACAAGCGAGTTTGGATAGTGCGCTAGCATGTTTTGTTGAAATGGTGAAAGATGCCATGAAAACTGAGTGCTGCTCCATTTATTTTGCTGATTACAGTCAAGATAATTTTGTATTAATGGCAACCAGAGGGCTTAATCCCGCAGCCGTGGGTAAGTTTAGAATCGGTTTTACCGAAGGTTTAGTTGGCTTAGTAGCACAACGAGAAGAACCTATTAATATTGCCTTTGCCAAGTCTCACCCGCGTTTTAAACTCTCTCCTGAAGTGAATGAAGAAGGCTTCAACGCATTTTTGTCTGTGCCTGTAGTTCATCAAAAAAAAGTGCTGGGCGTTATTGTTGTACAACAGAAAATTGCCCGTGTATTTAGTCAAGATGAAGAGTCCTTTTTAATTACGTTATCTGCGCAACTAGCGTCGCAATTAGCCCATGCAGAAATCAAAGAAGTACTACGCCAAGATGAGTTTTCTCATCAGACCTCGGTGCTAAAAGGGGTTTCTAGCGCGCCAGGAATTGCGATAGGGCAGGCGTTTGTTATTCTGCCGAAACTTGACTTTAAATCGATAGAATTAAAAAAAGACGATAACTGTACTGAGCAACGCCGCTTATTTACTCAAGCTGTTGCTGCAACCCGCAAAGAATTTAACACCTTGTCGATGACTCTTAGCGATTCTATCCCTAAAGAAGCGTTGGCAGTGTTTGAGGTGTATCAGCAACTACTGGATGCAAAAAGTTTAGGGCAGAATGTTGAAGCACAACTGCAAGAAGGCTGGTGTGCAAAAAGTGCATTGAAAATTGTGATCGAACGATTGATCTCGCAATTCAATGCAATGCAGGATCCCTATATCAAAGAGCGTGCGGTTGATGTTAAAGATATCGGCCTGCGCGTACTGCATCATCTCGTCAATACTGAACACGCCGTAAAAAGTTATCCTAAAGATACAGTACTGATCGCTAATACTTTAACCCCAGCCATGCTTGCAGAAGTGCCTAAAGGCCATTTAGTTGGCGTAGTAAGTGTTAACGGTGCGGCAAATAGTCATGCGTCAATTTTAACCCGTGCTATGGGGATCCCTGCAATTTGGGGTATTGAAGATTTACCGCTATTGCAGTTTGATGGTAAACCAATGATTTTAGATGCATACGCAGGGCGATTATATATTTCGCCTTCGCAAATGCTACAAGATGAATATTTACAATTACAGCACCAAGAAAGTCTATTAAACGACAAGTTTGTGGCTGAGCAAGAATGCGATGCAGTGACATTAGATGGCGAGCATATTAGTTTGTTGCTCAATGCTGGTTTGGAACTCAATACTGAAAAAGCTAACACCAAAGTCTGTGATGGCGTTGGCTTATACCGAACTGAAGCCTGGTTTATGCAAAAAGGCCAGTTTCCATCACAAATAGAACAAGAGAATTGGTATCGCGAAGTATTAGCCAGTTATCATCCAGAACCTGTAGTGATGCGTACGCTTGATATTGGTGGTGATAAAGCACTTGATTACTTTGATATTACAGAAGAAAACCCATTTTTAGGCTGGCGGGGTATTCGTGTCACATTGGACCACCCAGAGATCTTTTTAGACCAGCTCAAAGCCATGGTTAAAGCAAACATTGGTTTAGGTAATTTAAAAATTATGCTGCCAATGATAAGCGGTACCGAAGAGGTTGATGAATCTTTAGCATTGTTAGAGCAAGCCTATTTTGAACTGGAAGAAAAATACCCAGAGCAAGCCATTGAACGCCCAGAGATTGGCGTAATGTTAGAAGTCCCTTCAAGTGTATTTATGCTCCCTGAATGGTCTAAGAAAGTAGATTTTTGTTCTGTAGGTAGTAACGATTTGACGCAATACTTACTTGCCGTCGATCGTTCGAATGCGCGTGTTGCTGATTTATTTAATCCCTATCATCCAGCGGTATTAAGAGTACTGCAAAAAGTTGCGAAAGAGTGTCAGCAATATGAGATGTCCTTTAGTTTATGTGGTGAATTAGGTGGCGATCCTGAAGGTGCAATACTGCTGATTGCGATGGGGTATCGTCGCTTGAGTATGAACTACTCATCATTAAGTAAAGTTAAATGGGTATTAAGACGTTTAAAAGCCAGCGATATGGAAACATTACTGGCGGAGTGTTTAGCACAATCTACTGCAAAACAAGTACTTAGGTTAACGCGTAATTTTATGATTGAGCATCAACTTGGTGAATTATTTTATACCCCAAATCAGGCTTCTTAGTTATACCAATCGACTTAAATATTTAACCATTCTAGCGTGCCAAATAAAGCGCTAACTGCGTTATAAATTTCTCAAGTAGAACAACTACATGTCGAAATTTATGCCTTGTTATCACTCTATTTATCTGTCGCTATAAATGGCTAATAACTTAACACGATTGGTATTACCAAAACGAGTGCTGTAAAGATTCGATATAATCGATTAGTATATGCATATAATAAATCCAATTTTATAAGAGTGTACGATGCATGATTTAGTTATCCTGATTATCAGCTGCGCGCTATTAGGTTGTGTGGTTGGTTTTTTAGCTGGGTTATTAGGCATTGGCGGTGGATTAATTATTGTGCCAGTACTGAGTTCATTATTAGTGCATTTTAATGTTGTTGCGGTTGATCATGTACTGGTTATTGCGATTGCTACCTCGCTTGCCTCTATTTTATTCACTTCAACGTCATCTGCATTAGCACACCATAAAAATCAAAATGTGCCATGGGAAATTGCGCCTTGGGTTATGTCTGGCGTTGGACTTGGTGCTCTGATCAGTGGTTTTGCCGCGAGTTTAATTCCAGAACAGTTATTACGCATCGTTTTTGCTGTTAGTGTGGTGTTTATTGCTGCTCGTATGGTGTTGTCTGCTCGTAATAAGCCTGTCGCGGTCAAACCTATGCCAAGTGGCCCAGTTATTGGCGCTATTAGCGCAGTGATGGGCGGATTATCAGGTTTGATTGGTATTGGTGGCGGCGCATTGATTGTGCCGCTACTGCACTATTTTTCAGTTGATATTAAAAAAGCCATAGGCTGCGCGGCAGCATGTGGCATTGTGATTGCGCTATTTGGCTCTGTGGGATATGTCAGCGCTGGTTGGCAAGTAACCGATTTACAACATGGCTTTGCAGGTTTTGTGTATTTACCGGCATTATTAGGTATAGTAATAACCTCGTGGTTTATGGCACCAATAGGAGCCAAAGCAACGCATTATTTACCCGTTTCAACGATAAAAAAAGTGTTCGCGGTGTTACTGATTATCATCGCGCTTCAAATGGTTTTTAGTTAAGGTTTAATTTTATGGCTCTTGAATTTCCAGAGATCGATCCGATCATTTTCACTGTCGGTCCTCTTAGCGTACGTTGGTACGGTTTAATGTATTTAATTGGCTTTGCTTTTGCGATGTGGTGGGCAAATAGGCAAGCAACTAAACCAGGCTCGGGTTGGACGAAAGAAGAGGTCAGTGATTTACTGTTCTACGGTATGTTAGGGGTTATTCTGGGTGGTCGGATTGGCTATGTACTGTTTTATCAATTTAGTTACTTTTTAGAAAATCCACTGTATTTATTTAGAATCGATCAAGGTGGTATGTCTTTCCACGGTGGCACTTTAGGGGTGATAACCGCTATTTGTGTGTTTGCCTGGACACGTAAAAAACAGTTACTTGCAGTGGGTGATTTTGTTGCACCGCTAGTGCCGGTTGGCCTTTTAGCTGGACGTATTGGTAACTTTATTAATGGCGAATTATGGGGCAGAACTACCGATGTGCCTTGGGCTATGGTATTCCCAAATGGTGGGCCATTGGCGCGTCATCCTTCACAGTTGTATGAAGCCTTTTTAGAAGGCTTCGTGCTGTTTATTATTTTGTATGTGTTTACTAAAAAGCCACGTCCAGCGGGTAGTGTCGGCGGATTATTTTTACTATGCTATGGGGTATTTAGATTCTGCGTTGAATATGTGCGCGAACCAGATGCACAACTAGGATTGTTTGCTGATTTTATATCAATGGGTCAAATATTGTCATTGCCAATGGTCATTGCTGGTCTTGGTTTGATAATATGGGCATACAAAAAGCCACAGCCTGCTGTTGCCAGTAAAGCATAAAAAAGAAGCGAATAATGAAACAATATTTAGAGTTATGTCAGCGCATTGTTGATGAAGGTATCTGGGTTGAGAATAAACGTACGGGAACGCGTTGTTTAACAGTCATTAATGCGGAGCTTGAATACGACGTTGCGAACAACAAGTTCCCAATGATCACCACCCGTAAAAGTTATTACAAAGCGGCAATCGCAGAGCTGTTGGGTTACCTTCGTGGTTATAGCAGTGCTGCGCAATTTCGCGACATAGGTTGTATGACTTGGGATGCTAACGCTAATGAAAACCAAGCATGGTTAAATAATCCGAACCGTAAAGGTGAAGATGATATGGGCCGTGTATATGGCGTACAAGCTCGTGATTGGCGACGCCCTGATGGCACACCGTTAGATCAGCTAAAAAAGGTCATTGATAATCTTAAAAATGGTGTGGATGACAGAGGCGAGATCATCACTTTTTATAATCCGGGTGAGTTTGAGTTAGGGTGTTTGCGCCCATGTATGCACACGCATACTTTTTCGCTTCTTGGCGATACGCTTTATTTAACCTCGTATCAGCGCAGTTGTGATGTGCCACTTGGTTTGAATTTCAATCAAATTCAATGCTTTGTAATGCTTGCACTGGTCGCGCAGATCACTGGCCACAAAGCAGGTAAGGCATACCATAAAATCGTTAATGCCCATATTTATGAGAACCAACTGGAATTAATGCGCGATGTGCAGTTACAGCGTGAGCCATTTGCATCACCTACGTTGACGATTAATCCAAATATTAAATCACTCGAAGATATCGAAACGTGGGTCACCCGTGATGACTTTGAGGTAAATGGCTATCAATGCCATGAAGCAATTAAATACCCGTTTTCAGTGTAACAATTAATAAGCATCATAGTTTTAAGGAGAGAATAATGAAAGCAGTGATCCCAGTCGCAGGACTTGGCACCCGTATGTTGCCAGCTACTAAAGCTATTCCAAAAGAGATGTTACCTGTTGTAGATAAACCCTTGATTCAATATGTAGTTAATGAAGCGGTTGCTGCGGGTATTAAAGAAATTGTATTAGTGACTCACTCGAGTAAAAACTCGATTGAAAACCATTTTGATACCAGTTTTGAGCTAGAAGCAACGCTAGAGAAGCGGGTAAAGCGTCAGTTACTTGCTGAAGTACAAGCTATTTGCCCTAAAGATGTGACAATTATTCACGTTCGCCAAGGTGAAGCAAAAGGCTTAGGGCACGCAATCAACTGTGCAGCGCCAATTATTGGTAACGAACCGTTTGTGGTTATTTTACCTGATGTGATCATAGATGATGTTGAAAGTAATCTTAAAAAAGATAATTTAGCTGAAATGATTACTCGCTTTAATACAAACGGTGAGAGCCAAATAATGGTTGAGCCTGTGCCTATGCAGGATGTTGATAAGTTTGGTGTGGTCGATTTAGGCGACGTAAAGCTTGAACAAGGGCAAAGCGCAGCGATCCTTAATATGGTTGAAAAACCTCCTGTGCATAGCGCACCATCAAATTTGGCTGTGGTAGGTCGTTATGTGCTAAGTAAAAATATTTGGCCATTACTTGCAAAAACTCCCGCAGGCGCCGGCGACGAAATTCAGTTAACAGATGCAATTGCGATGCTAATGGAAAAAGAATCTGTTGCTGCTTATGCGATAAAAGGGCGTAGTCATGATTGCGGTAGTAAGTTGGGCTATTTAAAAGCCACTATTGAATTTGCACTGCGTCGTGATGAATTTAAAGATGAGCTAAGTGATTTTATTAAAACCTTAGTTTAAGCTCATTTATTGAGCCTAACTTATAAAAGTGCCTTAGTGGCACTTTTTTATTGCTTAAAAATCCTGAAACTGGCACTGACTTTGCTTATAATATGGCATTATTTATTTTGTGATGCTAACAGATGATGTGTTTTAAAAAGCAAGCTTGGTATACCACAGTGTTGGTTACAGCAACTGTCTGGCTTAGTGGGTGCAGTAGTATTAATGCTAACCCGGTGGAACAGCAGCCTGCATTAATTTCTGATCAACAAGTCAAAGAGTATGTTCAGCAATGGCACTCGCAACAAGAGAGTATTACTCGTTTAGCTGCGATGGAGGAAGACTTGCAACTATTAATAATGGCACTTTCCTCTCAAACTGATATTGCAGAAAACCCAGCGGTGCTTCGCGAAGATAATGTTACGGTGGCTCATTATGCTGAAAAAATACAGATCCCTGATACTGCTAACTCCTCAAAAACTATCGAAAACCGCCCTCTGCCACTGTATGGCAACTCACTGCCAGGCGCGCAACTTGGGCTGTATTTAAAACCGCAAAGAGTGAGAACGCAAATAGCAAGGTTGCAGCAACAATATCCGCAGGCATTTAGCCAATTAGATTTTGTAATGACAGAGCGTCACAATAAAGGCGTTACCTTGTATGGGTTACGAGTTGGGCCATTTCAAAATTATACCGAGGCCAATCTATTTTGTTCATTAGCACAAAATTTAGGCCAAAAATGCCTGAGTGCCCCATTTGTTGGTCAGCCTTTGTAATTAAATAAGCTATTTTTCTGATTTTTCAGTAATTAAGCTTAAAGTAATTGTTCTGAGTGTCGATAATATCTAAGATAGGGGCAACATAGGGTAATGTCCCATCACTTATAAGGATTTAATATGAAATTATCTTTAACTCTTCTGGCAGCAGCAGTTACAGCAAGCTCATTCGCGACTTATGCAACAACCGAAAGCTTTGATGCGAAAGTTAAAGTGCAAAATACTGTCGTTTTAACCAAAGGAAATGACTTAGATTTTGGTACAATTCGAGCGGTTGCAGATCCAGACGGTGTTAACCAAGCTACATTGGTTATAAACCCTGAGCCTACAGCAAGTCCTGTATCGTCTAGAACTGATAACGCACCTGCGATTATTTCAATAATAGAGCAAGGTTCGCCTGCATCTTTTACAGTATCGGAAGTAGTGCCAAATGCTCGTTTATCAATTACTAACCCAACAGCAACAACCCTGAGCTCTAATGGCCAAGGTTTGAATGAGCCAAACTTTACGGTTGGTACTTGGACATACTTTATCACTAGCGGTCCAAATGCAAACGCTTATTATTCATCAGTGACGCCTAATTTAACTGCTGACGGTGATGGCAGTGTATCGTTTAATATTGGTGCAACTCTTTCTACAGCATCAACAATTTCTAGCGAAGCGTACCGAGATACTGAGTATACAGGCACTTTTCAATTAGAAGTTGCTTATTAATTTAATCATGCGTTTTTTGTTGTTATTTGCGATGCTTTCAATACTGTATTCACAGTCAACAAGAGCCGCGAGTATAGAGCAACAAGCGCTTGATTTTGGCACCTTAGTTATTCTTAAAAGTGATCAAATAGGTTCTGTAATTATCAAGGATGATGGTTCGATTAGCACTTCTGGCGAAATCTATATCCTTAAAGAAGGTCGCCCAGCTGAGCTGATACTCACTGACATCCCCCCTGGCACTCGAGTCTCTATGAATTTAGTGGCTCCTGCAACTATGCAACACAATACTAAAGGAAGTAGTAGTGCCGACTTTAGAGTGACCTTAAATGGCTTTCCTAAAGACGCAACAAGCGATGAGTTTAGCGAAGTGCATGTATTTATTGGTGGTAAATTAGAAATAAATACAAGCAGCAAACAATATGTTGACGGCGACTATTCAACAACCACAAACTTAGAAATTTCAGTGGATTATTAAGGATTTAAATGTTTAATAAATTAACCGTGATACTGCTTTTAAGCTTTTGTTTTTTTAGCCAGGCGGTAATGGCGAATTTACTTATTTCTCCTACTCGTATTAGTTTTGATGAGCGTCAACGTACTGCAAAGGTCACAGTGATCAACACCAGTGACGAGTACAAAACTTACCGAGTGCATTGGAGCGAAAAGCAATCCACATCAACCGGAGGGTATGTAACCTTACTTGAGCCGACGGCGACAAGTTTAAGCCCGATGACGCGCTTATCACCAAAGCAAATGCGTTTGGCGCCTGGTGAAAAGCAAACCGTTAAAATTGCAATTCGAAAACCAAAACAGTTAGCAGATGGTGAATATCGTTCGCATTTATTATTTCAGGCGTTGCCAAATGAAAACCCAAATAGTACGAGTTCAATAAAAATTAATATGATCATGAGCTACAGTATTCCAGTCATCCTTCGTGAACATGCTGAAGTACCAAAAGTACTCATTGAGCAAGCGCAAGTGATTAAAAACCAGGGCAACCAACGACTACAATTTAAATTAAAACTCAATCGTGAAACTCACTTTAGCAGTTATGGTAAATTAACCGCGTTTTATCAACAAAATGCTAATGCTAAGCTGGAAGCTATCGCTGAAATTGGCAATTTAAGTATTTACTCGGATGTAAAAAATGCCGAGGTAATGTTGAGTTTATTTAGTGATAAAACCCTAGATAAGCCTGGTACTGTTATTTTTAAATATATCGGTGCAGATGAATATCAAGACATAAATTTTGCCGAGTATGCTTTAGCGATTAGTCCAAAAATGCTGCAACTTTAACTCTTCATGACCAAGAATACAGGGCTAAAGTGCATTACACTATGGCTAAGTTTATGCCTTAGTAACAATGCATTCGCGACTAATAACGTAACTGTGAATGATGCATTAAAAACACTTCGCAAGATTGAAGCTAAATTAACCGACTTACCAACAGCTTCTCAGCCTAGCGTTAACAGCCCTGTTGCGTCAAACCAACCGCGGATCGCAAGCGGTGAGTTTTTATTATTTTCGTTGTCTTTAAATGATTACTACTTAGGCGAAGTGTTCGCTTTAAAAAGTGATCAGGGTATTCAACTTGGCCTTAGTAGCCTAGCTGATATATTGCAATTTGGAATAGATGTTGATCTTGTAACTCGTTCTGCTCAAGGCTGGTATCGAGATCAACAGCCTTTCATTTTAGATGCCAGCACCCTGCCTGCAACACTGATAACTGACGCAGGTATGCTTGAACTAACGGCTGCTGATATTAGCATTGATGATGACATGTATATTGAAATGGCGCAGTTAAAAGAGGTTTTTGGGCTGCAATTTACAGTCGATTATGGTGATTTAGAAATAGAGTTAAGTTCGGCCATCTTATTACCAATTGAACAACAGCGAGAACGCCATGGTAGAAGGCTTAACCCCTCGAATCGTAATGCCAAGCCCACCTTGCCTTGGAAAGCCAGCCCGTATCAAGCGCTTTCATCACCTGTTGCTGATTTACAATTAAACTACAGTGCTGATAAAAATCAAAATAGAACAAGTTACTCATTATTAGGTGCACAAGACTTTGCTTATTTATCTGCCGAATACTTTTTATCTGGTCGCGAGGGCGATTTACTCAGCGATTCGCGTTTAACATTTACTAAGCAAGACCCGCAAAGCTCATTACTGGGAGTGTTAGCAGCCAGTGAAGTTGAGTTTGGTGATGTAACGGCCACACAAGTTGGCAGCCGTTACAACAGTCAGTATGGTCGTGGTATTAAGTTTTCAAACCGCGGACTGACTCAACAATTTGATAGTAACCGTATTAATTTAAGTGGTCCGATTCAGTTAGGCTGGGACGTTGAGCTTTATCGTAACGGCGTATTGATTGCGCAGCAATTAAGCTTATCAGATGGTCGTTATATTTTTGATAATGTTGATTTGTTTTATGGTGAGAATAACTTCGAGCTTATTTTTTATGGTCCTCAAGGGCAGGTCGAGCGAAAAAGCGAATATTATTTTATTGATAGTAACCAATTAGCACAAGGTGAAGGATTTTATGAACTATCAGTCTCTGAGCAGGGTAAAAAATTGCTTGGCAATACAGCCTTCAATAATGACAGCACGGGCTGGCAAATAGCAGGGCGCTACGAGCAAGGTATTACAGACGACTTCTCGATATATACCGCTGCATTGGCACAAAAAAGAACACATGACGACCTACAACACATGTCACTGGGGACTAACCTTAGCTTATTTAGCGCTCTGTTATTAAACTTAGATTACCAGAAAAATAATCAACATGAACAAGAGCTTGAACTTACAGCACGCACGCAATTTGCTGATCAATCTTTACTTTTTAGCGCAACGAATCGAACCGATGAATTAAAACAAAAATACGACAGCTATCAGTTTGATATGGCTGGCGAGTTGATGCAAAACAGTTACGGGCGGCTAAACTACCAAAACAATTTATTGTATCAAACATCAGATAACCGAGGCATCTATAAGCAAGCACAGAACCGTTTGAATTATGCGATTGCAGGCCTAGCTTTGAGCAACCAATTACAATGGCAACAAAGTAATAATGTTGAATCAGTGTATGGCTCAACACGTTTGCAAGGGCGTTTGGGTCGTATTTATAGCCGTTTTAGTGTTGATTACACATTATCTCCTATCAATGAAGTCACCAGCTACGAGGCAGAGTTTAACCGTAGTATTACCAGTCAACTGCAAGCAGAAGTCACCTTACGTGATTCTCGTATTAATGATATTCAATCGGCTGATTTAGGCTTAAGTTGGCAAAGCAATAAGTTTAGTCTCACTAGTAATCTAAACTACGACAGTGAAGATAACTGGCAGCTTGGCGTATATAGCCGATTCAGCCTTGGTTATGACACACAAAACAATCACTATTTTGTGTCTAAGCAAAGCTTAACAACGACAGGTACATTAATGTTACGGGTATTTTTAGATCAAAATAACAACGGCATTATGGATCCTGACGAGCAAGGTGTTGCTGGTATAAAAGTAAAAGGGCTGCAAAATTATCGCCAAGCAATAACTGATGAAAATGGCATTGCATTGTTAACCTCAATGCCAGCTAATCGCACCACAGATATTGTGCTCGATAGAGACAGCTTCCCCGATCCGTTTTTTGTGCCTGCCAATGAGGGCTTTTCAATCACGCCAAGAGCAGGATTTATTGAATACATGGATTACCCGCTAAATAACGCCAGCGAAATTGAAGGGGTGGTGTATCAGCAGCAAGGGGAGCACACTTATGTGCAGCCTTATGCAAAAATAACCTTATTAGATCAAAATGATAAAGAAGTTGCCAACACCCAAGCGGCTTATGATGGCTATTATTTGTTTACCGACCTGCGGCCAGGGCAGTATCGGGCTGTGGTTGACGATAGCTTTAAAGAACGTAAAGCATTAAAAAACACCCAGCAAGTAACAGTTGATTTATCAGCAAAAGGGGATGTGTTGGTTGGGGTTGATTTTACTTTAAAATCACTCGAAGAAGTGTCGGGGACTATTGTTAATGCGGGGAATTTTTCATCGTTAATGATGTTAAAGGCATACTTACGTTTGATAAGCCCACGCTTAAAATTACAACAGCAAGACGTGTTTTATATTCATGATCAACAGCAAAGTAAGTACATACTCGCCTTAGCATACGCTAAGCAAGCACAGCCTGAATTTACGGAGCTTTGTCAGTCATTAATAAAACAAAGATTGAAGTGTGATATCGAACAACGAACAATACTTCATTAAAGGAATAGCAATGAATATCAAACAATCGTTTAGTGTAATGCAATCAGCCGTATTAATAATGAGTTTAATTATATTATCTGGCTGTACCAGTACGACGGATAGCGCGCAAAGAAGTACCAGCAGCACAGCTGAAACTAATCATGAAACCTATGTGCAGATCACGCAACAAGAGCTACAACAGTTACAAACTAGCTCTGCACAGTGGCAAGCAATTAAACCCGATCTTGAACGATTATTACTGATTGAAAGTGATTTGAATTTATTGATAGCACAGTTAACCGCGATAGCAAATGATGACGAGAATACAGGTAACAATAGCCATTCATCTGCTGCCTTGGCATCACAGCAAGTACCGTCAGATAGGCCTGCGCAATCTATAGCAGCACAGTCAAACATAACTAACAACGCGCTTTTTGCGCTGCAAATTATTGCGGTCACTCAACAATCGCAATTAGCTCCAAGCTGGCAAACAATTCAACAAAAAGTACCGAGTTTATTGTCAGATAAATTTATCACCAATGTCGAAACTGCTCAGGTAAAAGGCATGACTTATTACCGCTTAAAAATCGGGGCATACCAATATCAAAAAAATGCCCAAGCTGATTGTGATAAATTAAAGCTACAACAGCTCAACTGCATGGTGACTCACTACACCGATAACCCAATAAAATTATAAATAGGCATAATACTTGCTTTGTTATTGCCATGTTTAGTGAGGATGGCAATTATGCGCCTTTTGTTATGTTTATTATTGCTGAGTCTAACTGCGTGTAGTTTAACGCAAGAAAAACCGCCAGCACCAAGTACCAATGCCCCAAAAGCAACAATGGCACCTTATACTGTGCATCAGTATGTGAGCGACTTGAGTAGTCAATTGAGCCATGTGCAAGGGCCGTTTAAAAGCTCTGCACGGATTGCCGTTACTAGCTTTTACTTAGCCAACGCGCTAGACAGTGAGCTGGCACAAGGGCAGGGCGCAGGGCTGAGTCAGCAAATTCAAGAAAGCTTACTTACTCAGTTTACCCAACTTGGCTATAACACTATTGAATATCGCCTTGAAAAACACCTTAATTTAGCCAGCAACGCAGATGGTATATTAAGTCGCGACATTAGCAAGTTACGCCAACGTCAGAATATTGACTTTGTTATCACGGGTACCTTAACACGGCAACAACATGCCTATATAGTTAACGCCCGTATGGTAAATACGCAAGATAGCCGCGTTGTATCTGCAGCCAGTACAGAGATCCCCATAAATGTGATGTGGGGCGATGAAAAAATACAACAGCGCGACGGTTATATTTACCGCAGCGAATACTAATTAGGAGCTCTCATGAAACGCTTAATATTAACTTTATGTTTGCCACTGGGTTTTGGTTGCGCGCAAATGATGGAACCGGGCAAAACAGCACAAACTGATAACTCTGCGCAGTTAGAGGGTGATCAAAGAATGGTTGCTGCTCCTGGGCAAAGTAATACATTTTATCAAAACAATATTCCAGTGATGAACGATAGCAGCCAAGTCACAGTCCCAACACGTAAAAATATTAATCATTATGTACGTGGCATAATGCAAGATATGGCTGAAAATTTACAATACGTAAATACCAAAACGCCGCTGGCCGTATCAAGCTTTATCTTTTTAGATGATGATTACAACGACGGCACATTGTTAGGTAATCAAATCGCCGAAAGTTTTATGCACGAGCTACACAGCTTTGGTGTACCGGTGATCGACTTTAAAACTACCGACTACATGCGTGTTACTCCCTCTGGCGACTTTGTATTTAGCCGCGATTATTTAGAGCTAAGCCAAGATCAAAACTTTAACTATGTACTGGCGGGCACTATGGTAAATCACCAAGGTGGTGTATTAGTCAATGCCCGAATTATTGGTTTAGCTAGTAAGGCTGTGGTTGGCTCTGCACAAGGGTTTATTCCGCAATCCGTTGTTGATGCACTCGACAGCAGCTATCGCACTGATGGCGTAATGCTAAAACAAGCGAGTAAGTGAGGCCGATGATGAGTAAGCTAATCCACAGCGCTAAGTTATTAACTGTAGGGGGGATGATCAGCATTCTCAGCGCATGCAGTATGACCAATAATACGGCTGAGCCTGTACAAAGTACGACTAGCCGATATGACCTTACTCAAATACTACAACAAGCACAATTAAACGACGCCGAGCCATTAGATAGTGGTGCGCAGTTTATTCCTAACAAGCATCATAAAACACTGGTTAATTATGTAGAGCAAATGGCGTTAGACTTAGTCGACACAATGCAAACAGAGCTTGATACCTCGATTGCCGTTACTTCATTTGTAGATTTAGATGCCAGCCTTAATAACAGTAGCCAATTAGGCAACCAGTTATCAGAGAGTTTTATTCATCAACTGCAAAAATTTGGTTATGGTATTGTTGACTTTAAAACCACCGATCAAATAACTATGAACCCACGTGGTGACTTTGTATTTTCACGCGATATAGAGCAGTTAGCGGATCAACGCATCGCCAGCCATGTGTTATCAGGCACCTTGATCTACCGCAGCAACGGTGTTGAAGTAAATGCCCGTATTATTGATATCACCAGCAAACGCGTAGTTGCCAGTAGCAACAAAATACTGCCTTATTACGTACTCAACAACGCCGATATTCACCTACAACGCGCGAGTATTAACTAGTATCGTTATAAAATCCATTTAACTGCTTGATT
>NZ_JACJFH010000039.1:0-42450 GCF_014164495.1 Pseudoalteromonas sp. SG41-5
TGAGCAGTTTGTAAATATGATCGGTGTGATACCTTACATTGAACTGGTCATAAATATACTGAGCAATATCTTCCCCCATTAGTCTGCCTCCTTCTGAAGAACTTGCTGACTGTTTTACATAATCTGACAGTGTGTTTAGTTGTTGTAAGGTTAATTTAACTGGACGACCTTTAATCGGTTTGTTGTTCAAGCCAGTAACGCCATTATTAAGGTCGTTTGAAACCCATTTATTGGCACTGCCGCGCGCTGTATTTAGGCGCTTAGCAATATTCGTTCTGTTTTCACCCTCAAAGAATAATGAAACAGCAAGCAGGCGTATTCGCTTTCT
This sequence comes from Pseudoalteromonas sp. SG41-5, assembly GCF_014164495.1. Taxonomy (NCBI): domain Bacteria; kingdom Pseudomonadati; phylum Pseudomonadota; class Gammaproteobacteria; order Alteromonadales; family Pseudoalteromonadaceae; genus Pseudoalteromonas; species Pseudoalteromonas sp. SG41-5. The sequence continues at coordinate 329 of NZ_JACJFH010000039.1, forward strand.
TGCATTCGGCTCTTTACGTGATAAAGCTAAAAGTTGCTTGGATTTTTCTAAGTTCAATTTAGTAAAAGTAGATAAGTATCAGTGTGCTAATTAGATCACATAATTTGGCAGATTGGTATTATGCCATTAAAGGGAAAGCACGTTGATATACCATTAGTATCGTAACAAACTACTAACCTAGTCATATCTGTTGCTTGTTTAGTTAAATTATCGAAGATTAGAAGTGGCAATTAGTTCTTTTTATTAACCGATATTAAGATAATGCTTGAAAATAAAACGTCAATTTTTGATAAAAAAATACCTGCAGATTAAAATTAGCAGGTATTTCATATGGCTAGTTACTTGTTAGCAATATTTAGTTGTTAAAACTTGAATGTTGCTTTTAAGTAGTATTCACGACCGGTCAAACGATGAACACGAATAAGTGCACCGTTATCGCCGTTACTTACATATGGCGGCTCTTTATCAGAGATATTATTGATACCTAAACTAAGAGTTAAATGCTCAAAATTATAGTAACCATTGATGTCATTATACGCTACCGTACCTACACGGTCAGATAAAACACCATTTGGCTCAGCATAGTCATCTACAGCACTTTGATATTGGATGGTATGAGTAAGACCCCAATCACCTTGTGAGTAGTTTGTTCTAAAGTTAGCACGAAGTTTATTAAACGCACCACGTCCACCGTTTGCAACATCAGCACCGTATCCACCAAGAAGTTCTGTTGTTTCCAAACCTTCAGCTTCATTGTGATCTAATTCAAGAACATAAGTACCATTTAAGTTAAACTTCAACTCACCACCTAATACATCTAGGCCGTATTTTAAGTCAAAGTCTATACCACTTGAATTAAAAATACCTAAGTTCTGAGTCGATAATTCAACACCACTTAAACTACCTTGCGAATCACGACGAGGACCACCTACTGTACCATAAGCAACTGGGCCTTTAATTTGAGCACATAATGGTGAAGAAAAGTCTTTACTATTATAACATTCATTACTAATAGTACCGATTGAAAGCTCACCTATAATATCTGTAATTTCAATATCATAATAATCTAGCGCTACACTGAAACCTTCGATAAACTCTGGAGCCCATACAACGCCTAAATTTTTACTTTCCGATTGCTCAGGACCAATATCAGGATTACCACCTACCCAAGAGCCAGACTGTTGGTTAGGTTGTGCCCAATCACCTGGTAGACCATCTGCAGCACAGTTAGCCTTAAGTTCAGCGCTTGCATCAGGATTAGAACCATATTTAATACATGGATCAGTATAAGTTTCAGCTGAATTAGCACGAGGTGCAAATAAAGTACTCACGCCAGGTGTTCTGAAGCCCTCTGATAAATTAGCGCGAACTAATAAATCTGAATATGGGCGCCATTCAATAGCAAACTTAGTAGTAACTTCAGCGTCATCAATTAAGCTTACATCAGTGCGACGTGCAGCTGCTGTAAAATCTAAACGCTCAGCAAACGGTAAGTCAGCTAAAATAGGCACATTAATCTCAGCATAAAATGATTCAGTTGTATAACCGCCATCAGTTCCGTCTGGTGCTACACCATAAATTGCCCCAAGACCAGCCGCACCGTCCGGTAACGATGTATAATGAGTCGTTAAATGTTCATACCCCGTTGCCCAAGCAATAGTACCGGCTGGTAATTCAAAGCTTGTTTCACCAGCAATATTGAACTGTAATTGTGTATCTTCTGCTTTACTTGTTGAGCTCATTGGAACAATAATCCAATCTCTCATATCATTTGTTAGAGAGTCTTTTTGGAACGGGTCCCATACTCCCGGACAAGCTGCATTAGCAGAACATAATTCTGGATCTACCAATGTATTAGCACGTTCTTGGTGAATACGCCCACCGATTTCTTCAGTTCTACGGCGGCTATTGAACGAATAGCTTGTGTCCCAATACCAACCATTGCTAAATTCACCTTCAAAACCAGTAGTAATTAAATATTCAGTAATAGAAAATTCAGAAGTACGTCCTTCAGATTCTGTTAAACGTCGTTGAGCAAATACCTTTTCACCAAATGTATTCCCTGGATTTGTTTCAGGAACAGGCATGCTCCAGAAAGTGCCGACAGGTGCCAAACGGGTTTTATTCACACGATGTGTAAATGATGCTTCAGATACAAATGTTACAGTAGAAAAACCACTATCGATAAGTTCGTAATTAGCGGAACCGAAAAGATTATATTTTTCAAGTGGTTGATAAATGATACTAGTATCAGCATAGTTATAACGATCAGCACTTTCTATTGCTCGAGGTTTACCATCCGCGCCTTTAACAAAGGTTTTACCGACAATACCTGGAATAGAGAATGAAGCTGGTGAGGTTGTTGCAGAGCCACCAGCACATACCACTTTGCCCTCAACGCTACCATCTGCATTTTCTTTTGTTATATCTTCTGCGCGCACACAACTTGCCCAATCACGGTCTTCACCATAAATTGCATCACGTTGTTCATAACCTGCTGAGAATACAATATTCCCTTTATCAGTTTCAACACCGGTAATGAACGAGATATTAGACGTTTTGCCGTCATTTTCACTCGTCTGTTGATGGCGGAATTCTATTTCAGCACCAGAGTAATCATTGTTTGTAACAAAGTTAACTACACCAGCAATTGCATCAGAGCCATAAATTGTTGATGCTCCATCGCGTAAAACATCAACTCTCGCTACTGCCGCCATTGGAATAATAGAAATGTCACCACTGAAACGACGACCATTTAAAAGAACAAGCGTACGACTCGCACCTAAACCCCTTAGGTTCATTGTTACGCTACCATTACCACCGTTATTAACGTTACTACCGTATGAACCACCACTAATAATTGGTAATTGTTGTACAAATTGCTCAAGGGTAGGAGCACCCGTAGCTTTAATGTCATCTAATGAATAAGTAGTAACAGGTACTGACGTTTCCATATCTGTGCGACTAATACGTGACCCTGTCACTTGAATTCTTTCAACTTTATCAGCGCCCTCTTCAGCAGCAATCGAGCTTGCTGAAAACGCAGCGGTTGAAGCCGCACCAAAAGCGATCGCTAAGCGAACAGCCTTTGAAACTTTATTATTTAACATTTGATTCTCCCTGGGTCATATTTATATATGATTTTATTAGTTTTAATTGCTAGAAATTGAGTACTTAAGTGCCAATATATGACACTAAGTACCTAATTGAGCAATGCGATACTAATATTAGAGATGACCAAAGGTCAACAGTTATTTAACCTGAAAATCAATAGTTTTACAGATAAAGAACAAATAAATTCAAGAAAGTTACATTATAACCAATTGTTTTATCTAGAAATAAAGCTTTTATTTATGCTTATAAGGTGATTTCCTTTAAAAAAATAACCATGTAAAAAACCAGTTCTAACTCAATAATTTATAACAAAATCAATAAAAAGTTATGCAATAGGTTGCTTAGTAATGATATCAAAAGCGTTTATGGTGCCTCTAATACTTTCTGAGTTAGTGTTTTGTATCGCGAAAAATTAAATCTATCCTCTACATTACGTAAAAAAAGCCCTAATAGATCGGGCTTTTGTTAACTTTAATTTAATGATTTATAAACCCATTAAAACTTCAAATTTACACTCATGTGGATAAAGCGACCCAATGTATCGTAAAATCCAGCAACTGTGTTTGCATTTGAAGCAATAGTATTACCCACCATTGGAGGTTCTTTATCGAAGATATTATTCATACCACCAGTAAACGTTACATGTTCGTTAATAGAGTAACTACCAGATAAGTCGATAAAACTATAAGAACCTATACCACCGTTTTCAATTAATGAGGCATCTGCTGTTCCATCGTAGTCAATACCACCATAGTAACGCCATTTAGCTCCTACACGCCAGTCATCACGGATGTAATTAACGTTAGCAGTATGACGCCATTTAGGCGAAGCAAAACAGTCTGTATTAATATTACCGGCACAGTCATAAGCTAAGGTTGAATCACCTAAGATAGGTTCAACTTCTTTCTTCATGCTGTAGTAACCGTTAATGTCAAACTTCAAGCTTGCATTTTCTAGATCCATTGAGTAGGCAGCTGTAGCATCAATCCCTTCCCACGTTCTACCACCAATATTATCACTTAGGTTTGTTACAAAACCTGCTTGACCTAACCAAAGGCTACCAGATGGACTACGAGTAATGTTATTACAGAAAAATTCATCACCAGTTTCAGCACAGTTGTTTAATATACGCTCTGCGCCTACTGTACCAATAACCTTTTCGATTTCAATTTTGAAGTAATCAACAGAGAAGTTAAAGTTTTCAAAAGGAGAAGCAACTAAACCAATTGTAAGCGTTTCACCTTCTTCTGGTTGAAGTGCTGGGTTACCACCAGATAGCTGGTTATATTGTCCTGCAGGTGACTCACCAATACTTCCGTATTGTGAATCATTCACGCCAGCATTAGCACATTGGCTTGCTGAGTACGCTGGTCTGTCAGCTGCATCGGCTGCTGTAGGATCACCAGCACAACCGTCTGCACCACTCCAAAGGCCAATACTTTGAGCAGCAAATAACTCACCTACGTTAGGAGCACGTACAACTTTCGCAAAGCTAGTTCTAAATTTGTATGTGTCTGCAAGAGTGTAGTCAACACCAATTGAGTAAGTAGTATCTGAACCAGTTGTTGAATAATCAGACCAACGAGCTGCTGCTGAAACATTTAATTCATCTAAGACTGGGATTTGTAACTCACCGTAAACTTCGTTCACGTCAATTGCACCGTATAGGCTTGGTGAAGGTCCACCTTGACCTAATAACTGACCTTCTTCGTAAACTGTGTCTGATACACGTTCGTAATCTTGTTCACGACGCTCAACACCAAATACAGCGCCTATAGGAAGAGATGCCGTAGGAAGAGTCCAATCAAACTCACCACTAATATAACCACTGTAAATAACTTGAGTTACTAGACCCGTTTGAGTACCTACACCTGCAAGTTGAGCTGCTTGCTCTGGTGTTACACCACCAAGTTCAAATACGTTGTAGTATAAACAACCATCTGCCTCATCACATTCAGTCCCTACAGCACCAACGCGAGGAGCTATTTTCGGTGAAAGCAAGTCATTTTTGTAAACAGAGCTTGAAGTCGTTGCAGAGTAGTTGTAACTAACATCGTATGACCAGTTATCGCTCAGTTCACCTTCCATACCCGTTAGTATTCTGTATGACGAATGCTCTAAGTTATCTGAACGAGGGCCACCTTCTACATTACGTTTACCAATGTATGCAACAAATTGATCAGTTCCATCTTGACTGAATAAGCCTTGAAGCTGCTGCTTTTGAGCATCAGATAATAAAGGGTTATTGTAATCAAATAAAATCTCTTCATTATAGAACGTACCAGATTCAGCAATCTGACCTGCTGTTCTATTATGCATGAAAGAGAACTCTAAATATGGACGGAAAGTTTCATTGATTTCATAATCAATGAAAGTACCTAGAGTAAAACGCTCATTTGGTCTTAAAAAGTGATTAACTGGAGCATAGTTGTAACGATAACCATCGTCCTCTCTAAAACCTGTACCATTTGGATCTAGGTAACCGTAAAAATTTTGTTTGTAATCAACTTCACCATCAACCACGGGGTAGATATCAAAAAATGGGTTTGGAGTTGTACCAGAACCACCACAAGATTGACCCGCGCCATTTAGTGCACAAGATGAATAATCTCGAGAGCCCTGTAACAGTTCAGTTTGACGGTTGTAAGTTACATAACCTACAGCGTGACCTTTGCTGCCATCGAATCCACCACCAACAGTAAAATCTATGCTGTAAGACTTACCATCGATACCTGTACTACCTGTATCGTATTCAAAGCCTTTCTCATCCATCAAACCTTGAATGTATTTGTTATCATTATTGTGTTGATAACCAGAAGTACCTACGTTAAGAGAAATACCTTCGAACTGATCATCCATTACAAAGTTAACAACACCAGCAACAGCATCAGCACCGTAAACAGCAGCTGCACCACCAGTTAAAACATCTACTCGCTTAATCAGTGATGAAGGAATTTGATTTATATCAGCAACTTGAGATGTGATACTACCAGCTTGCATTCTTCGGCCGTTAATCAAAACTAAAGTTCTGTTTGAACCTAGACCACGTAAATCTACTGTTGCAGTACCTGTTGCGCCATTCGCTAAAAATGAACTTTCTGCAGCTTCAATTTGTGGCAACTGATTCAAGATATCTTCAACACGAGTGAAACCGCTTAGTTTAATCTCTTCTGCAGTCATTACAGTAACTGGGCTAGATGTCTCTAAATCTGTCCGCTTAATGCGAGAACCTGTTACTTGAATACGTTCAACTTTTTCAACGCCATCTTTTTCTTCTGCAGCAAATGAGCTGGCAGAAAACGCAGCTGTTGACACTGCACCAAAAGCGATCGCTAAGCGAACTGCCTTTGAAACTTTATTATTTAACATTTGATTCTCCCTGGACCACTATATTGTGGATTATTTTTATTTAGCTTTTGTAAACTATCGCAACAATTATGTTGCAAACGCATCACGATACTAAACAAAAAAAACCAATATGCCAACATTTGTTCACATTAATTTAATTTAATCGGCATAAAAACCCAGACAATGCAATAAAACGGTACAAAAACGATTAAAATAGCAACAATATATTTTAATAACACTTTCAAAAGTACACTTTTTAGCAACAAAAAAATTAACAATACCGATATTTGGAACTATTTAAATAAGTTGTAATTGTGCTTTATTGGGCGAATTGAAATCTTTATTCAAGGGAAGAAGGATCATTTGTGCGATTGGTTTGAGTTGTTTTTCGACATAAATTGCATAGTCATATTTTTGACTTGTCTGGGTTTGCTGCACGTTTGCATAGAGCTCTGCACCAACATGAGTGTATACATATTCAACAATTTGGCCTTTATTAATAACAAATTCAGGGTGAGTTGCTTGGTGTTTTTTGACAGCTTGGACTTGAGGTGGGATATTTTTTTGATAATCAGCCAAGTGTTGGCCGAGTTTTTTTCTGTATACGAGTTTGTCGTCAAATTCCCCAGCATACAAACGGATAATGTAACTTTCAATAATCGGTGTTAACATTTCAACAGTAAAACTGTCGCTGAATAAAGTTTCAAACAGTTCGGTTTGAAACTCATGCGCTAATTCTGTCCAGTCGCTTCGCACGGTTTCCATACCTTTGAAAATTAGCTCTTTTTTATCTTCGCATTGTACCTGGCCAACATAACGTTTTTTTGAACCGGTGGTTTTGCCACGGATAGTCGGCATAAAGAATGGGCTATAAAGTGTTTCGAATTCTATTTCTAAATAACTTTGTGTCGCAAAGCGCTGTTTTATTGTTTGCTGCCATTTTTCATTAATAGTATTAGCTAATTGCTTGCCAATTTCTTTGCAGTTATCTGAATCAAGTTGATCTGGTAGGCTCACAAATGTTGAATCGGTATCACCATAAATAACAGTATAACCAAGCTCTTCGATCCACAATCTGCTGGTTTGCATTATTTCATGACCACGCAAAGTAATAGAGCTTGATAAGCGTGGATCGTAAAAACGACACCCCTTTGAGCCTAACACGCCGTATAAACTATTCATGATGATTTTTATAGCTTGCGACAGCATGGGCTGAGCAGTATTTTTTGCGTGTTGCCTTGATGAGGCTAACTTTTTTATTAAATTAGGAAGGTGATGCTCAGTGCGAGAAAAAAAAGCGTCTTTAAAACCTGCAATCGCGTTATCAGGCTCCTCTAAGCCGCGAATTAACCCAAGCGGATCAATACAAAACGTTTGCATAATCGATGGATACAAGCTTTTAAAATCCAACACGATAACATTTTTATAAAGCCCAGGAATTGACTCCATCACAAAACCGCCTGGGCTTTCAAATGATAAGCCATGATCGCCTAGATTCGGTGCAACATAACCGCTTCGATGCAATAACGGTAAATATAAGTTAGTAAAAGCAGCCACTGAGCCACCCATTCGTTCTAACTCTAATCCTGTTAACTGCGTGCGAACAATAGCAAATTCAATGAGTTTTAACTTTGCAAAGATACGATTAACTAACACACAATCTTGACGATTATACGCCGCTAGCGAGAGCTTATCTTCATTATATTGACGAATAATTTCACTCAAGCGGTTATCGCTTTGGATTAACTTTTTCTCGCCTAGTATTTTATGGCTCACATTAGCCAGTGAGAAACTATCAAAATGATAAGTAGCATTTTTTAGCGTATCTATGCCATCGATAACACAGCGCCCAGGCAGAGTTAAACGGGTAAAGTGTCCTTCTCTGATCTGTAATTGACCATTACCTCGACCCAATAATAATTTAACGCCAAGGGCATCCGCGCGTCGATTAAGTACATTAAAATCAAATTCAATGACGTTCCAACCAATAATAATGTCAGGATCTGCTTGTTGTACCAGCTGCTGTAATTGAGTCAGCAAATCAATTTCATCATGGCACCAATGAATAGTCTGTTCACTCTGTTGTGGCTCGCCAACCATAATAACGCAATCAATCCCCTCACCTACTAAACCAACTGAAAACAACACGCCTTCACCACTGCACTCAATATCCAATGACAGCGTTTTAAAACGTGGTTTATACGAATCAGCTGCTTTTAGCTGGGCATTGTCGATTTGGATAAAGCCAGCTTGTTGAGTAACGTCGCCTGTCACCCACACCCCACCTCGAATAAAACGCTCCATTAAAAAGCGATCGCTGTGGCGTACATCACCTTCATATACTGTGATCTGGTTTTCTAGGGGTTGGTTTTCTAAAAGCTGCCTTGCTTGATATAACGCTTGTGAGCTTGAAAAATAGCAAGCGATGCATTGTTCGCCACTAAAGTGTTTAATCGCAACGTCTTTAAATTCGACATTGATATTGTGCTTTGATAACAACTGAGCAGCTAAAGCACGTTGTTTTATTAAAATAAAAAATACCGCTTGTTGATTTGGCACTAACACTTTTATCGGACCATGATCAGAGCTTAGCCAATAGCACAGTGTGATCCCACTATGGCGGCTATACTTATCAGCAGAATATTGTTGCCTAGAAAGTATAAAGCCTTGATAGATTGCTTGTGTCAATGTTCGATCCCAATTAATATACAGCACTGTGATTATATACATACTTTAGGTTATTGACCCATGCTTTCTGATGCATTAAAAACGACGATAAGAAAAATTCACAAGCATGTGGCCGATAACCTCAGTGATTATCGCCCTCGCAGTAGCCAAAATTACTTAGTAGCCGAAATTGCAAAAACACTGGCGGGCGAGTACCACAAAAAACAGCGGATCTGCGTTATTGAAGCTGGTACTGGTACGGGTAAATCGCTGGCTTATTGTTTAGGTGCATTACCGCTGGCGCTTGCACAAAAAAAGAAGTTAATTATTTCTACTGCAACGGTAGCCCTTCAAGAGCAATTAATAAGTAAAGAACTCCCCTTTTTTAAAAAACATTCAGGCCTTGATTTCAAGTTTGATTTAGTCAAAGGCCGCCAGCGCTACCTATGTGCACACAAGCTACATAATGCGGTTAATGGTGACAATCAAACACAAATGGACTTTATGCCCACCCTTACTTCGCCACTGAGTGCGATGGAAACTAAATGTTTGCAGCAACTCTATGATACTTACACCAATAAAAAGTGGCAAGGCGATCGAGACAGCTGGGCAGATACTATCCCTGATCGCGTTTGGGGATTAATTGCTTGCGATAAACATGCTTGTCAACGACAAATGAAAGCACATCAAACCTGCCCTTTTCAACTTGCTCGTCAACGCTTGATGCAAATGGATGTATTAGTGATTAACCATTCATTATTATTAGCTGATCTTGATTTAGGTGGCGGGAAAATTTTGCCCGAGCCAGATAATAGTATTTACGTTATTGATGAAGCTCATCATCTTGCTCATATTACGCGTGACTTTTCATCTGCCGCAGCGACGATTAAAGGCACCATTGATTGGCTTGATAAACTCACTAAATTTAGTGGCAAAATGGCCAAAGTATTAGTAGGTCAAAAAGCCATTGGGCAAAATTTTAAGCTCTGTGACAGTATTAATGATGCCAATAAAGACTTAAAAGTTGTTCGCGATATTTTGGATAATGCCGATTTTAACTATTCAAAAGACGATACATACCGATTTGAACATGGTGAAATACCTGAATCGTTACACGCTAAAGCCAAAGATATCAGCGAGGCGACCCTCGATGCTCTGCGCTGCTTAAATAAAATGCACGATACCTTAGTACAAGATGTCAGTGATGGTGATATCAAACCCTATGTTGCCGATCCTATTTTAGGCGAAAGCGGTCATTACATTAATCGTTTAGAGCAACTAAACAAACTTTGGTATAGCTACGCCACCAAGGGTGAAGGCACACCACATGCACGTTGGATAAAGCGTTTAGAATACAAAAACCATCACGACCATCTACTCAGCGATTGCCCTATTGAAGTTGGCTACTATTTAAAAGATAAACTGTGGCGACAATGTGCCGGTGCGGTTTTATGCTCAGCGACCCTGACTGCACTTGGTTCATTCGATCATTTTGCTTACGAAAGCGGTCTTACAAAAGAAGAAGGTGTAAAATACTTAAAAGTACCTTCTCCGTTTGATTATCCTAATCAGGCCACTTTGCACATACCAACATCACACATCGAGCCGACCGATAAAGAATTTAGTGATCATCTGGCCAAAGTATTGCCGGATCACTTAAATGCACAACATGCTAATTTAGTGTTGTTTGCGTCTTACTGGCAAATGGATCATGTAGTAAAAGCCTTGCGCGCTAAAAACCTCGACATTTTAGTACAAGGTGAAATGTCGCGTGAAGCACTATTAAAGCAACATACAAAGAATATAGATGCGGGCAAAGGCAGTATTTTATTTGGCACACAAAGCTTATCCGAAGGACTCGACTTACCGGGTAAATACCTTGAGAACTTAGTGATCACTAAAATTCCATTCGCGGTACCCACCTCACCCATTGAAGAGGCACAAGCAGAGTTTGTACAAAGTAAAGGGGGTAATCCGTTTTTATCTATCACGGTGCCTGATGCGGCTAAGAAATTAGTGCAAAGCTGTGGTAGACTGCTGCGTAAAGAGAACGATCAAGGGCGCATTACAATCCTAGATCGCCGTTTAGTGACCAAGCGATATGGCAAAGCCATGCTTGACACATTACCACCCTTTAAAAGACAAATAGATTATTAATGTTTGAACTTGCACTAGACCCAACAACCTGGGCACTTCTTTGCGCAGTGGCACTTGCCGCAGGCTTTATAGACGCAATAGCCGGTGGTGGTGGCATGTTAACCGTGCCAGCACTTTTAACAGCAGGATTGCCGCCCCATTTAACACTTGGCACTAACAAATTAGCTGCTAGCTTTGGCTCACTCACCGCAAGTGTTACTTACTTCCGTAAGCAATTATTTAATCCTCAATTTTGGGCAGCGTCAATTATAGCAACCGCCATTGGCGCTTTACTTGGTACCCTTATTGTTGACTACCTGAGTATTGAATTTTTAAACAAACTACTGCCTATTGTTATCATTATGGTAGCCTGCTACAGCTTATTTGGCAGTTTAAGTACGGTAGAACATGATCAATTACCACCATTGAACAAAACAACTAAAATAAAACAATGGCTACAAGGCTTAAGCTTAGGCTTTTTTGATGGCTTGGCAGGCCCTGGGACCGGGACTTTTTGGACTGCATCAAATAGTTTACTCTACAAAATGAGTTTACTGCTAAACTGTGGTTTAGCCCGTTCAATGAATTTTGTGTCAAATTTTGTATCACTGATTACTTTTGTAGCGCTTGGTCATGTTAACTTTTTACTCGGCATCACAATGGGCTTCTTTTTGATGTTTGGAGCCTGGCTTGGAGCTCATTCAGCAATTCGGTTTGGCAGTAAGTTTATTCGTCCTGTTTTTAATACTGTGGTGATAATTTTAGCGTTAAAACTAATTTACGAGGCTTATTTATAAAATGCGAACAGCTTCTTTTGATAAGCTTTGCCAACAAGTTGCAACCTTAAAGCAGCATGCTGAGCAATTTGATAAAGCCAAGTTATTTGCTAAAAACCGCTATATGCAGGCACAACCCAGTTTATTTGACCGAGGTGTGTTTACTACTAAAAGCATGAAATTAGTTGATTATGTGTTAGAAATTGAAGATGAAGTTAATAGCCTTCCACCACTGGAGCGTCGCCATGCTCATAATTATGCTTTAGAGCGTATCGGTAATCAGGTGCAAGCCGTATTTAACGTCATTAAATCAACCCCTATTTGGGAAAAAGAAAACAAAAGCACTTACAAACCCCGTAGTAAAACCTATAATAAATCGGCACCTTACCAACAAGCTGTAAAACAAATTATGCAACCCGCCCATGAGCTATATGACGAACTCAAACAAAATCATGAGTTCGAGCGTCGCTTAGTGCTAATGGTTGAAGAATGTAAGCTAAGAATGCAAAATGTGGGTCCTGTAAAAGCAAAAGCCATTAATTTAGAGATCCTTGCTCTTCATGGCCGCCTTGGTCGCTGCCGTAAGGCAATATCTGCCACCGAAGAAAAAATTCAAATAGTTGAAAAACAACAATTACGCTAGCTATGACTGTTTTTTATCATCCACTATACTCTGCGCTTGAACTGCCTGTACGCCATCGTTTTCCAATCGCTAAATATAAATTGCTAAAACAAGAAATTGCAGAGCTTGGTTTTACTGACTTTATTAGCCCAAATAAAGCGACTAATGAACAGCTCCAGCTTTGCCACAGCCATGAGTATGTTGAACGCTTTATTAGCGGGCAGTTAACTGACAAAGAAATAAAGAAAATGGGTTTCCCATGGTCAAATCAACTGGTAGAGCGCACTTTATTTTCTGTTGGTGCAAGTATTCAAGCCGCTGAATACGCTTTAAAAACGCAGCTGGCGGTAAATCTCAGCGGCGGATATCATCATGCTTATAATGCTTACGGCAGTGGTTTTTGTATTTTCAACGACCTCGTGGTTGCCGCCGCTCACCTCATTAACACTGAGCAAGCATCAACGGTGCTGATTTTTGATTGTGATGTACACCAAGGTGATGGCACAGCCGAAATTTGTGGCTCTCTTGATGGAGTGATTAGCTGTTCGATTCATTGTCAGCAAAACTTTCCACGTTTAAAGCAGCATTCTGATTATGATTTCTCACTCAACACTGGCTGCAGCGATAATGAATATTAAAAAACAGTCGCTAATGCCTTGGCTTTTTGTATCCGTCTTCATCAGCCTGATATTATTTTATATAACGCCGGAGCTGATATTTGTAGCCAAGACGAATTAGGCTATTTTGATGTTAGTTTAGAGGGTGTATATCAACGCGATTCGCTGGTTCTAGCAACCTGCAAACAGCACTCAATTCCTTTAATGTGCGCGCTCGGTGGCGGTTATCAGCGAGATACACAAAAGTTAGTTGAAGTTCATAAGCTGCTTTTTCAAGCGATTGTCGATTTATACCCGCACTTGGTATAAACTAAAAACAGCTTAATACTACTAAGGTAGATAACACAGTGCGATTACATGACGACATACACAATTACTATGAAAAAATTATGATTGAAGAAATCATTAAACGACAACTTGAAAAGCAATATAGTGAAGACGTAATGGCTGATTTTTGCTGTACTGTACTAAACCAACTACCTGCCCGATACATTCGCTATGATGTAGATATGGAGTTTTACTTACCACACGTTGAACGCTCTCATATGGAGGAACGAGTAAATATTGCCATTGATGTTGCAATCAGCCAAATAGCGAAAAAAAAGGGCGGACATGAGTAAAGAGTTAACCCAAGCACCTACACACGTAAAATTAGCCGTAGACTTAATAATGCTGCTTGAACAACATGACGTTGCCGCTGATGATGTGCTCAAAGCACTTGAAATAATCAAAAGCGATTATGAAAAAAAACGCCTCAATACTAACATACAGCCAGCATAGTTTACTGGCTGTAGTACATTTACATAATCGTATTATTCGTCTTTAAAAATTGCCACATAGGTCGCTTGCGTATTTGATTTGCTGGCCCGATACATACCACTGGTATTAAACGGTAAGCTGATATTACCTTTGCTATCAACGATGATCACTCCTCCAGTACCGCCAATCGGCTTTAGCACACTATTAATCACTTCATCACCCGCTTGTGTAATAGTCTTACTTTGATATTTAACTCGTGCGCAAATATCAGCCGCGACATTATAACGAATGAAATACTCGCCGTGGCCAGTGGCAGATACCGCACATGACGCATTTTCAGCAAATGTACCAGCACCAATTACAGGGGCATCACCAATGCGACCAAAACGCTTTGCAGTCATCCCGCCCGTTGAAGTACCTGCCGCCAAGTTACCATTTTTATCAAGTGCAACAGCACCCACAGTGCCCATTTTATAATTGACGGGTAACGCCTGATGCGCAGCTTGATAATCTTTACTGGTAGCTTTGGCTTTATCTAGTTTTTCTTTTGCTTTTAATAACGCTTTATAACGGTTATCCGTATCGAATAGGTTATTTTCGACCAATGGAACGCCCTGCTCTTTGGCAAACTCTTCAGCACCTTGACCACTGAGCATCACATGAACCGATTCTTCCATCACCAGACGCGCTAAATTAATCGGATTTTCAATATGTTTAACACCCGCAACAGCGCCCGCTTGACGGTCACGACCATCCATAATTGACGCATCTAATTCATGACTGCCGTCATAGGTATATACCGCACCTCGACCAGCATTAAAGTATGGCGAGTTTTCTAATACATTGATTGCAGCGGTTACTGCATCTAGGCTTTCGCCACCTTGCTCAAGTACTTTATAGCCAGTTTCTACCGCCTCTTTGAGTTTAGAGCGATAAGCTTGTTCTTGCTCTGGAGTAAAACGACTTTTTTCAATCGTGCCTGCCCCACCGTGAATAGCGATAGCCAAAGGTGCACTAGCGCTTATGGCTAATGGGCTAAACGTTATACAGCACGCACTAACTAAAGCGCTAAAAAGTGACTTGTTCATACAGGTAGCTTGTGTTGGAAATAAGTATAACCAATGTGAATAAATTGGCGTTAAATTACAACCCTAACCAGATAAAAAACATAAAAAAAGCGCCCAAAGGCGCTTTTTAATATTTCGTTTAAATTACGCTTGTTGCGCTTTCAAACGAGCTAAACGTGCTACTTGATGCGTAGACGTTAAGAAAGAGAAAATAGGCGCTAAATAACCACGCTTACGAAGCTCTAAAAAGTCTTCGTCACTTAACTCGTTAAGCTTTTTCTCATCAATAAGGTAAATACCATTGATGTCTTTTTTCTCGCCTTTAATATCAACTGTTAGTGTTTGCGCTACTAAAAGCTCTTTATCAGCAAGATATTTTGTGAATGCTTCAGTTACATGAGAAAACTCAATAAATGATACAAGTGCTTCTTTACGACGTTTTAAGTAATCTGTCTCTTCACCGTTTTCAAATAATGCATTTCCTTCAGTTTCACCCACTAATGGGCTTGCTTCGTCAATCACAATACCGTATTGATCTTCTTGTGGGTGTTTAACTAGACCCAGTGGGTAGCGTGTTGTTGCCATAGGAGCAAACGCTGCAGTCCACTTACCGTCTTTTACAAAAAGGTTTTCGCCAGGCTCTAAACCAAACATAGCTACAGCTTGAAATTGACCAGTCTCGTTATTTTTTACGAAAGACATTGGAAACTCATTTGCTACACGCGCGAACTCATGTGCAACTACAGGCACTAAGTGTTGAGTTTTTAAAAATTCTACATTGATGCCGTTTTGAATTTTAGTGTTGGCATGCTTTTCATTGTGTAAAGGCTGTACTTGTTGCTCCGCCATGTTACTGCTCCGTTATTAATAAGTTTATATTTTTGCTGTTAGTACCCTAAGGCTAAAGGTTTTGCTACAAAAATGGAAGTGAAATGTTTGTTGCAATTTGCAGTTATCATATGATTTTAAACATAAGAAGCTTAATGTAGCTATCTTTAGGAAGCTGTCAGACAAGTTACTTTAAACTACAAGAAAAAAAATATAGAATTAGACGGCATCCAAATACTAATGCATATACCGAATTAAGTTTTTCTTAACTTATGGGTAGTAATTTGTAATCGAAGAAAAGTGCCTTTTAGTGGCCTAATCAAACTGAATCATATCTAACTTAAATATGGTGTGTTTCCATCAATTAATCGAGGCTTTACTTTTTGAATATCCGGCTTGAAAAGACTAAAGTAGGAAACAATCCATATGCTATTATTGACCTACCTGATGAAGACTGTGAACTCTGGAAAAAGAGTGCAAGCTTTTATAAAGGTGACTGGATCAAAGCACTAAATTATTATCCAGGAATTTGGTCAAGAGTAACACCTCAATATTTCACCTTCATTGAAAGTATATTACCAAAAATAGTCAATCACTTTAATTTAGAAGGTTCTAAAATTGAATCTTTAAATTCAAATTATGCGATTGCTCAAACACCCAGTGAAGAATTATCGCAATTACAAAAAATCCCTCATTATGATGGAACCAAGAACAACCAACTAGCTATAGTGCACTACTTATGTGGTGAAGAGTTTGGTGGCACAGGTTTGTTTTCACACAGAAAAACAAACCTTGAAAGAATTAATCTTGAAACAGAGGAAAACTTTAATCAAACAGCAAAAGAAGAAGCTCTTCAAGCTAAGTTAAATGGCTATATTGATAAAGATAATGAGTATTATGAGCTAATAGCATATTGTAAAGCTAAGCCTTCTAGACTATTCATATACCCAGGTAATGTACTACACTCAGCGATTATTCCATCGCAATGTAAACTAAATAATGAAATAGCAAAAGGCCGCCTAACAATTACTTCCTTTATCTCGTTTGATAATAATATTACTTAGATTTATATTTTCCCTAAACCATGCAGTTTAATCTTAATGAGTAAATCTCTTTGCCCCTGTAAGCTCTTCATTGCTAATATACTTGCCTGTTGTATTTTACTGATATGAGCTGTCGCTGAGCTTAAACTTGGATACCTCTGCGAGATTGCATTTCTATCAATCTCAAAATCCATACCATACATTACGTATAAGTAATTCTCGAGCTTAAAAAGGTCTGTCGTACGTTCAAAATCAAACTGACTAGGAATATGGGTATGCCAATACTTTAGTTTTTGTAAAAGGCCATCAGGAATATTTGCTTCATCACGATTATCAAGCCAAAATTGCGTATCATCACGTTTTGAAATGCAATAATGTAGTTTTATAAAATCAATAATATTTTCCCAAATTGCACCTACTTGCTGGTTATAATCTTTGGCAATATTTTGCATCTCATTAAAATTAATTGGTAGCTTCGTTGCTAATATTTTTGCTGTCATATCAAAAACAAGTAGCCCGGTTGCCTCAAGCGGTTCAACAAACCCTTGAGATAATCCAATTGAAACACAATTCTTCAACCACGGCTCTTTTTGATACCCAGTTTGCATAGGTATTTTGCGCGCATTAACAGGCTCTTTACCTAGGTACTTTGCTAGTTCTTTATAAGCGCTTTCTTCATTTATATGATTACTAGAATAAACTAAACCAACCCCTCTTCTTGTAGTTAAACCTATATCCCAAATCCACCCAGCCTTTTTCGCATGTGCGACAGTATAAGGTTTAATAATTTTTTCGTGTTCTCCATAAGGAACTTGTATTGCAAGTGCGGTATCGCATAATAAAACATCTGATTTATCTACAAATGAGCCATTAAGTGTTTTCTTTATTAACTTTCCTTCAAAGCCACTACAATCAACAAATAAGTCACCACTAACCACGCCCTCATTTAACAGCTCTAACTCACAAATATAACCATCAGATGAGAGCTTTACGTTAGACACATGGGCATGAGTATGTTTAACAGCTAAATTATTAATCGCATTTTCTTTTAGTAGCTCTGTAAATTTACTTGCATCTAAGTGATATGCATAATTAACAATACCACCATATTCTGGAATTTGAATATTTTTAGGGGCTAAATTTGCTTCACATATGTCATGCTGTATTGATACGCAGGAAGCATAATGATCAGGACATATATCTTTATTCTGCAGCCAAAATGCATTTATTGAATCATTCCCTAAATGTGGGTATTCAAATAGATGATGGTAGAAATTATTGGGTTTTTCTGAGGGATTATAAGTCCAATCGACAAACTTGATACTTTGTTTAAATGTTGCATCGCATTGCACTAATAGTTGAGTTTCTGAAATCCCAAAACTTTTGAGTGTTTCTCTTATTACTGGCACTGTACCTTCACCCACACCAATTGTCGCTACATCCGGTGAGTCAATTAATTTTACTGAAAGGTTACCTGCTGCTATGCTTTCTTTATAGTGAGATGCAATATGGTTTGCAGTAAGCCAACCTGCTGTACCCCCACCTAAAATGACGATATCCCTTATGTTTTTTTTATTCATAGTATTCTCACAAAAAAGCCCCGAAAACGGGGCTTAATTATATATCTTAATCTTAATTTAGAAGCGGAAATCTACACCAATTGCATAAGTAGCTTCACCTTGGTAAGACCAAGCTGGATAGCCATCTTTAAGTGAAATTTTAGTTGCTTCGTTATCTGCATCTGCTGCAGCGTATTGAATGCTATCTTCTTCAAGTAAGTTTGTAGCAGCAAAACGCAATGTGAAGTTTTCAGTTAAATTATAACTTGCTGTTAAATCAAGTGTACCAAAATCATCGTGCCAGCGGTTTCCATAAAAGCCTGTTTCACGGATCATATACTCTGAACGCCAATTGTAAGCTAGACGTACAGAAACTTCATCATTCTCATAATAGCCGACTGCGTTAACTGTATGCTCTGAACTATCAGTGAAAACATCAATGCCATCAGAGAAATTATCCGGATCGGCAGAACTATCAGCGAAGGTATAGTTAAACATGGTTCCGAAGCCACCTGCTAACGCATGTTGAATTTGGAACTCAACCCCTGCAATTTCGCCACCATCACCGTCTACTTGTGTGTTCACGGTCCAATCATCACATTTACAAACGGGGTCTGTAATGCCAATTTTTTGGTTACGTAATGTCTCAGACGTAGTGAAGTTACTAACATCTTTATAAAAAGCAGTAACTGCAACTAAGTTAGAGTCACCATAGTAATATTCAAAACCAATATCAGCCTGAGTTGCCTTAAACGGGCTAAGTGAAGGGCTTCCTTTTGTAACCGACTGATTACCTAACTGTGTATCGCCATAACCTGCTAACGATTGCGATGCAAACATATCTGAATAGTTTGGACGAGAGATAACTTGCGCAATAGAGAAACGTAAAATAGTATCTTGATTTATATCATATGCTAAGTTAAAACTTGGTAAAAGTTCACTGTAATGACCTTGGTCTGTGTCGATTGTTGAGCTTAGGCCATTATTTTGCGCAATCCCATTTGGGTCAACAAAAGTTGGATCTGGTGCATAAAAATCTGACTC
This sequence comes from Pseudoalteromonas sp. SG41-5, assembly GCF_014164495.1. Taxonomy (NCBI): domain Bacteria; kingdom Pseudomonadati; phylum Pseudomonadota; class Gammaproteobacteria; order Alteromonadales; family Pseudoalteromonadaceae; genus Pseudoalteromonas; species Pseudoalteromonas sp. SG41-5. The sequence goes on from NZ_JACJFH010000039.1 coordinate 19,909, forward strand.
CGCATATGTTGATACATAGCGCACACCAAAGTTACCGCGATAGGCTTCACCGGAAAAATTTGCCATTACATATACTGAAAGGTTTTCCTCTTCAACAGTACCAAAGCCAGAACGGTCTTCATACCAGTTTTGAACAGCCGCTAAGCCATTCGCTTTCATCGCGTTAATATTTGGTAGTGGAATTGTTAAATCTTGCATACCAGCAGTATCTGTACCACTCCAGTATTGCAAAGGATCAACGCTAACGTGTGCACCTTGTGCTGCTCGCAAAGATTCTCTTGTTACTTCATGGTTAGACCAACGAACACCTGTTTTAACGCTGGTAATGAAATCGCTATCCAGCATCAAAGTTAAATCAGTTTGAAAGTATGTCTCTTTATCCTCATTTGGCGCAATTTGTGTTGCCCACTCTTGAAGACCTCTACCCGCCCATACTGTACCAATGTCATTTTCATTCCAACCATTCACAGCAATATCAATATCTGTATATTCACCAGTTGCATCAATTGTACCGTAAACATCTTCTGGAGAGCCGATAAAAGCAGCATGATTAAGAGTTAAATCAGTACCACCTTCAGCTTTAGTTGTGCCTATTTGTGTTTCAAGTTTAAAATTATCGCTAACGTAATCAAACGATAAATCGATTGTTTCTGAATTCATTGATGCAAAACGAGCGAATGTTTGCAAGAACGTTTGTCCAGCTGGATTAGCTGCATTTGTTTCACGGACTAAACATGCACCGGCATCGTTAAATTGTGAGCAACTATCAGTATTAGAGAAGACAAAAAGACTGTTGTTATTATTATCTGCACTTAAGTCTAAATTCATATAATGTAGAGCGAAGCTCATATTATCTGTAGGTGAATATTGAGCTGTAAAATCTACTGCAGTACGCTCACGATTTTGCTCAAAATAGTTAGCAGACTCTGCACCTGCCCATGCGTAAGATGCTTCATTACCACGGCGCACATATGTTGTATCTTCCCATGCAACAGCGGCAAGAACACCAAATGTTTCTTCATCATTTTTCCAGCTGTAGAGGCCTGAAATTGCAGGATCTGTTTCGCTAGAAGCCGTTGAATATGTGCCCTCAGCTGAAATAAATGCAGTGCCAGAATCTAGATCCAGTGGTTTACGAGTAATAACATCAACCGAACCACCAACACCACCTTCAAGTAAATCTGCTTGAGAAGATTTATATACTTTAATTTCAGAAATCATCTGTGGTGGTAAAAGTGTGTAATTAAAGCTACGGTCAATTGCTTGTTGGTCATACCAACCTGTAGAAGCAACATTTTGACCATTTAATGTAGTCAACGTTAGTTGATTAGATGCGCCACGGATAGAAACTTGCTGCCCTTGACCAAACTGGCGATTAACTGCAACACCAGGAATACGACCTAAAGCTTCACCTACATCACTATCTGGAAACTTGCCAATATCCTCTGCTGATACAGCATCTACAACGCCATCAGCAAACCGTTTAGTATTGATTGATGCCTCTAAAGAGCGACGAATACCACGTACTTCAATGACTTCTACGTCTTCTTGAACTTTTACTTCGTCAGCTGCATAAACAGCACCAGTGAATCCGGCACTCATTACAAGACCGATATTTACTGCTAATAAGCTTTTTTTAAAATTTTTAGCTAACACAGGATTCCCCTTGAATCATTTTGTTGGTTTTATTTATCACTTCTGCCCAGTGGTGATGACAGCGTTGTCATCTAGTAACAAACCATACACTCTAAATTACATTTGTGCTACATCTTTTTAGCCGTTTTGTGCAAAAAAATAGCTATAAAAATACTAACCAATTGAATATTAATAGATTAAAAAAATAGAGTTTATAAATTGTTACAGTTTTACGGCGGGAATATAGCATGGTTAAGTTCAAAAACAGAAAACCAAATGCACTGTTTTAGGTAATTTTATGATTTTAGATAAGTCTTAGTGTAAAAAAAACGTTCCACTTCAACTATACAGAAATGACATTTCGCTTATTTGCTGATAAAGATATAACTTTAGCTGGATGAACAAAAACACATCTTTTCACATTAATATTGCAGAAAAATTAGGGCAAATAATTTATCAAGGGGAATTTATTAATAGTTATCAATATCAATGACAGCGTTGTCATTTTGTATTTTAAAGAGTTACGCTATTAATGTCTACCTTTATTTTCCCCCATAGCCTACCCTTTTCATTGAAAATTTTAGAGAGCTATAGGAACCGTGAAAATTACTCATATAATTGTTCTATATGGATAATTTTTAATGTAGTTAGTGAAGTTTTTTAAACCACTAAGATACTCATGTTTTTAATAAAGTAGGCATAAGTAGGCATAAGTAGCCACATTTCAACAAACAACTAGTTAACTCACACTATTTGTAAGGCTTGTTATTTAGTGAAGATAAGTCACTTACAGATAGATCACATTACGCTCCAAACTTAATAATTGCCGGGCGTTATATAATACCAATCAACTTAAATATTTAACCATTCTAGCGAAGCTATAAATGGTCAGTAACTTAACACGATTGTATAACTGTTGTTTTCGATAAAAATAAATAAGCGAAAATAATAAAGATCTTGCAAGTGCGATACAGATAAATTTAGAAGAGAAACAAAAATGCAGGCTTATAGCCTGCATTTTAAAGTTTGGGTCGATTGGGGTCGTTACGGAGCCCAATAAACTTCAATATTTATTGTTGGGTGATTTAAAACTGCACGTAGTGGCATGTCGTTTTCATCTCCACCGGCTTTTGCTGCTTTATATACAGCAAGCTTTTCTTCTCCACTGATCAGTAACTTAACCACTTTAGACTGCGCAATCGCTGATAAAGTTAACGTCATACGTTCGGTAATATTCCCTGTTACTTCACTTTCTATAGCATTAATTGCACATACCAATTGTGATGTTTCAAGCCCTTGCTGTAAACCGCCCGCATGTGGAAATAATGAAGCGGTATGACCATCCGGTCCCATGCCTAATATAGTTACATCAAATGGACGTTTCAGTTGTTGGTACGCAGCTTCACATTCTGCACTACCCTGTTGGGCAGTCTCGGCATTGTTTTTCATAGTAATGAAGTTAGCTGCCGCCCCATGATTTTGTAATAACGTGCTCTTAATAAACGCTTCATTACTTTTTTCATGTGCTGCATCAACCCAACGTTCATCAACCATAGCAACATCTATCTTTGCCCAATCTAATGCTAGATTAGATAAGTGCTTATAAGCGGGTGCAGGTGATGAACCACCTGATACCATCAGTACGGCACGGCCATCAGCTTCAATACCGTTGACTAAACTTTGTTCAAGTGTTGTAGATAACTCAGCGGTTAATGCATCTTTTGAATCAAAAAATTTCTCTACGATGGTTGCCATTGTTATGCCTTATCGCCAGTGTTAAACCAAACATGGTTATTTTCAGCTAATAGTTCATCAGAATTCTCATGACCCCAGCTACCAGCACGGTATAAAGCAGGCTTACCTTTTTCTTGCCAGCGCTCGATAATTGGGTCAATCCATTTCCAAGCTTGACGTACTTCATCACGATGAATAAACAGGGATGGATTATTTGCAGCTGCATCTAACATCAAGCGCTTGTACGCATCTGAATGGAAACCATTGCTATAAGCTTGCGATAGCTCAATGTTCATGGTTACCGGCTCTAATTGCATCTCTAAATTATCAAGACGCTTTGACATCAAGGTTAATTGAATTGTCTCTTCAGGCTGAAGGCGAATAACCAAACGGTTTGGTTCAATATTGCCAACATTATCACCATAAACATTGTGTGATACTTTTTTGTATTCAACGACAATTTCGGCACAACGTTTTGCCATACGTTTACCTGTACGAAGATAAAATGGCACGCCCGCCCAACGCCAGTTATCAATATGAGCACGAATAGCAACAAATGTTTCTGTTTTACTTGAACCTTCATTTAACTCTTCTAAGTAACCAGGGACAATTTTGCCATCCAAATCACCGGGTACATATTGACCACGAATGATGTTGTCATCTACATCCGTTGCAACAAGTGGGCGCAATGATTCTAATACTTTCAGCTTTTCGGTGCGGATGCTGTTTGCATTAAGTTTATTTGGTGATTCCATCGCGACTAAACATAACAATTGTAATAAATGGTTTTGCACCATGTCACGTAAAGCACCGGCTTTATCATAAAAACCAGCACGGCTTTCAAGGCCAACAGTTTCAGATAAGCTGATTTGAATATTATCGATTGATTTAGCATCCCACATATTTTCAAATAATGAATTTGAAAAACGCAGTGCCATTAAGTTTTGTACCGTTTCTTTACCTAAGTAATGATCAATACGGAAGATTTGCTCTTCGCTAAAGTATTCAGCAATTTTTGCATTGATCTCTTCTGCTGAATTACCGCAATAACCAATTGGTTTTTCAACAACGACACGTGATGTAGCAGTGATCAGACCTTTGCTAGACAGTATTTCACAGCAGCTACCATATACCGCAGGTGGAAGTGATAAATAGAACACCCGAGATTTGTCTGCATCGTGCTCATCTAGTATTGTTTTTAGTTTATCCCAATCATCGTCTGCTTCGGTTACATTCGTGACTACTGGCACCAAACACGCTGAAAAAGCTTTCCAATCTTTGGCATTAAACTCACCTTTACCTAAAAATTCTTTTAGCGCTTGATGAGCTGTTTCTATGTATTCCGCACGTTTACTTTCTTCACGAACCGTCGGTAAAATACGCGAACCTTGTGGAAGGTTGCCTTCTTGATATGCGCGATACATTGCAGGTAATAACTTGCGTAATGCAAGATCACCACCGCCCCCAAAAATTACAATATCAAAAGGATTTAACATAATTTACTCTCTACGTTTGCTATGCCCAGTTGTCAACTATCCACTATTGATAGTGCGGGCATACATTCTTGTTGTTTAGTTGATGTCAGCTTTTTGGCATCGTACTCGAGAAAAAGCCTGTTGAATTCGCTTGTTTTTATCGCTGAATATTGATTCAGCTGTATTCATTTCAAACTGGTAATTAAATGAGTCTTAGGGGCTCTGTATATCCTCTCACAAATATACAGGCCCTAAGAACTCCAGCGCTACCCGTTCAAAGGTATTTGGTTACACAGTACAATTGATTGTGCTGTGCGAATTTTTTACTGCGCTCGACGTTGTTTATAATAGCTCATTAAGCCATTTGTCGAACTATCATGTGGATGGTTTATATTATCATCCAGTAACTCAGCTTCAATTTTTGAGGCTAAACCTTTACCAAGTTCAACACCCCATTGATCGAAAGAACAGATCTCTAAAATGATGCCTTGGCAGAAAATTTTATGCTCATATAAGGCAATTAATCGCCCCACCGTTTTTGCATCAACCGTATCTAACAGCATTGATGTTGTAGGACGGTTACCACGGTGGATTTTATGATCAATTAGCGCGGCTATTTCAGCCTCTGATTTGCCTTTTGCGGTTAAATCAGCGCGAACTTGCTCGGCATCAACCCCCATCATCATCGCTTCTGTTTGTGCAAAAAAGTTCGATAATAAAATGTCGTGATGCTGACCAATATTAACCTGAGGTTTAATAGAGGCAATAAAATCAGCTGGTACAATCACATTGCCTTGGTGCAAACACTGATAAAAAGCATGTTGACCATTAATGCCGGTCATACCCCAAATAATCGGCACTGTAGTATACGGTACGGTATTACCCGCAAAATTAACGTGCTTACCATTACTTTCCATTTCACCTTGCTGCAAATAAGCTGGCAACATGTGTAATGCTTGATCGTAAGGTAAAATAACCTGTGAGTCGAAACCTAAAAAGCTGGTATTCCATACGCTCAACAAAGCCATTAACAATGGTACATTTTCTGCAAATTCGGCCGTTTTAAAGTGTTCATCAACTTCAAAAGCGCCTTCAAGAATCGCTTCAAATGCATCAAAACCTAAATATAATGCAATTGGTAAGCCTATCGCACTCCATAATGAAAAGCGACCACCTACCCAATCCCACATTGTGAATACGTTTTCATCAGCAATACCAAACGCTGCCGTTTTTTCTAAATTAGTGCTCACTGCAACAAAGTGCTTAGCAATGGCTTGCTTGTCATCGGCTGACTCTAAAAACCATGCAACGGCGGTTTTTGCATTGGTCATGGTTTCAGATGTAGTAAAGGTTTTTGACGAAATCACAAACAAAGTTGTTTCAGGATCGATGTCTTTCAATACTGACGCAATTTGTACGCCATCAACATTTGAAACGTAATGTACTTTTAATGAGTCATCTGCATAGCTTTTTAGTGCTTCCGTGGCCATTTGTGGGCCTAAGTTTGAACCACCAACACCAATGCTCACAACATCTTTCACGGCTTTACCGGTATAACCTAACCATTGCCCGCTACGTACTTTTTCAACGAACAACTTAATTTTTTGTAACTCAGCGTTAACCACCGAACTTACATTCTCGCCATCTACAACTAATGATGATGCACTACGGTTACGAAGTGCAGTATGAAGCACGGCTCTATCTTCGGTGATATTAATTTTTTCACCGCTGAACATTTTATCTCGCCAGTTAGCGATATCGCACTCTTGTGCTAAAGACAGTAACTGTGTCATCACACTGTTATCAATCAATTGTTTTGAATAATCAAATAAAACACCTGGGATCTGAGTCGAAAATTGCTCGAATCGCGTGCTGTTATTGGCAAATAAATCTTTAAGATGAACTTCCTTCATCTTATTTGCACTTACTTGTAATGCTTGCCAACTAGCTAACTGTGAACGACAACTCATTTTTAACATCCCCTTAAACTTGCAACAAACTGATTTATAACTATCTTTAGATTAAAAAAGTGTACTAATAGCGTATTAACTTACAAATAAATTTAACGATAAGTTAGAATGACAACGCTATCAACAAGCTAATTTTATATTTTACAATCGAGATAATAACGTACTTTTACTCATTTGACACCGGTATCATAAAAATTATCTCAATTATTTTACTGCTAATTTTACTGAACATTAGATACACTAACTGGTCTTGATGAAGAAATAATGAATAACACGTTTGTTAAGTCTACTTAGGTGTATTCTTATCAGGAACATATCAACACTAAAACAATAACCTAAAAGTAACTCTATGAAAGTAACTATAAATGATGTAGCGAGGCTCGCCGGGGTTTCGATGAAAACGGTTTCACGGGTAATAAATAAAGAACCATCTGTTCGTAAAAAAACTTACGATACAGTCATGGATGCTGTAAAAGAGCTGAACTATCAGCCAAATCTTGCAGCACGAAACCTAGCTGGCACGTCATCATTTACGGTAGGCTTAGTTTATGACAATCCTAATGCGTATTATGTGATTGATATGCAAAATGGTGTGCTTTCTCGCTGTAAAGACGAAGGCTATGAATTGGTGATCCATCCATGCACTTATACAGATGCAAACATGAAAGATGAATTTATCACCATGATAAAGCGCTCTCGCTTAGCTGGGCTTGTGCTTACACCGCCATTATCAGAGCAAAGTAGCATCACCAATTTACTCGATGAGTTAAATATTCATTACGTTAGGGTGTTATCTGGGCGACCATCAGATGATGATCAAGACACCTGTATTTATGTTAACGATTATAAAGCCGCGTATGAGATCACCACTCACCTTTTAACTCATGGACATGAAAATATTGGCTTTATCTGTGGCGATAAAGAACATAAATCGACGTCTGAACGCCTTGAAGGTTATAAAGCAGCGCTGGCAGATAATCATAAAGAATTTGATAAACGCTTTATTTACGATGGTAAATATTCGTTTGAGTCGGGTGTTGAAGGTGCAAAGCACTTGTTAGCCGAGAATAACACCTTGGCTATAACCGCTATATTAGGTGGCAACGATGAAATGGCCGCTGGCGCCCTATTTGCATCACGCTTAATGGGTATTGCTATTCCTGAACAGTTATCTATTACTGGCTTTGAGGATTCTCCTTTCTCTCGTCAGACATGGCCAAAGTTAACTACCGCTCATCAAGCAAACGATGTTATCTCTCAACATGCAGCACGGTTATTATTTACCAAAACTCGCGGTGCTCGTAACCAAGATAAAGACATCATCACATCATTTACACCATCAATTGTGATCCGTGAAAGTTCAGGGCCTAAACAGTAGCTACAGCCTTGACTGATAATAAATAAGGCGCTAAAAGCGCCTTATTTATTATCAGTCAATTGCCAGTCTTCTGCCCTGTTATTATAACAGTGCCATTCCACCGCTGAGATTATACACGTCAGTAAAGCCAAGCTGAGATAAGTTAGTTGCCGCTTGTTTTGAACGATTACCACTGCGACAAAGTAAAATATATTTACCCTGTGGGTTCAATTGCCTGTCCACTAATGCATTTGCCATTCTACTTAGCGGAATATTCATCACTCGCGCAGGGCTAACTGCAAATAACTGAGGAATATTGTTTGCCCCATGTTCATATGGTTCACGGGTATCAATTAAATAGACATCGCTTGCAGTTAACATATCTTTTGCTTGCACGGCGTTCAGTTCGTAAGCTCTACTGTATTTTAAACTGTCAGCATAACCACACAAAGTTGCAAATTTACATAAATTGTCTTCATCGCTGCGCTGCTTGTTGTTAGCAAATTCAGTATCACTTAGTTCATTGTTCAATAATGCATGCAATAACGGCGTTTGCTGCTGTTGAACTTGCCAATTAATAGCAAAACATTGCTGGTAGTCATGACCAGAACAAATAACTGTCGACTCTGCTAAGCATGTTGATAGTTGACGTAATGAGTGTGCCATAGCTAACGCATCCCCACCGTCAATTGCAGTATTACCAAGCCCAGCAGGCAGCAGCAAATCACCGCAAAAGCAAAATAGCACTTGTTGAGAGTTGTTACACCGCAATAAATAACTAACACTATCTTGGCTGTGCCCGGGTGTTGCTAAACGCTCAATGGTGCATTCAGGTAATGCAATACTCGTTTGCTGCACTGGCCACCCTAATTCATGCTCGTCATGCAAACTGAATTTTAAGGCCTGAGCCAACAATGTAGTCGCACAGCATCGCTCTTGATGGGCATGTGTGTCTAAAATGGCTGCTACCGCTAAATTTTGTGTGTGTACTATTTTTTCAAGCCGCGGGATAAGCTCAATAATTGGGTCAATGATCACTGCTTGTTTATCTTGACTGACATACAACCAACAACACGCACCTTGATGTCTAAATTGTGTTAACCCTAATGCACACGCTTCTTGCTGTGGTGATGACGAATCTGAAACCACCAAACAATTAGCTTGTAATATTGGTTTAAGTGAACGAATACGCGCACAGGCAGTGGTTATTTCAGCCTGTGTTGTCGCCGGTCCAAATGATAAACGTATTGCATTTTCACTACGCCAATCACTCACGCCCATGGCATCTAACACAAAACTACGATTTGCGCCAGAGCTACAGGCTGAGCCACCACTGATACGAATACCTGCCGCATCGAACAAATCCATCACTTCTTTACTACTGAGTTCATCAACAGCAAAATTTAACGTTGTTGGTACTGACAATGCAAAAGTATGATTAAAGGTTATATTACCAAAGGTATCCACTAAAGCCTGATGTAATTGTTCACGATAGCCGTTTAACACATCGATTGATTTAAACGTATCGTTTGTTTTATCCAGCAATAAACAAAACAGTTTGTTAAGACCTGCGATGCCTGGCAGGTTTTCAGTACCGGAGCGCATGCCACTTTCTTGACCACCACCGGCAATAAATGGCGTATAGGCACTGCCTTGACGAATATACAACACGCCTATACCTTTCGGTGCGTAAAGTTTATGGCCTGAAAATGGCGCGTAGTCAATCGTTGTATCACTAAGGGCTAATGCGGTTTTCCCTAGCGCTTGTACGCAATCCACCATCCACGCAACTTCCGTGTTATGTGCTCGTATTACCTTTTCAATCGCTTTTAAATCTTGATAAACACCGGTTTCATTGTTAACTGCCATGGTACAAATCATCAGTGCATCACCAGCGTGTTGAGCAATAAAATCTAAATCTAAAAGGCCATCACTCGATACCGGGATCGCAAGCACGGTTGCGTTTATACCCAATACGGCATTCCAATGTATTAATGTATTAGGTACTGCTTTATGTTCAGTCGCGCCATACAGTAATACTGGGTTTGGTTTAGCATGCTCTTTAGCTGCTATGAGCGTAGACACGACAGCTGTTTGAATTCCTTCGGTAGCCCCAGAAGTGAATAAAATATCCCCCTGTTGTGCACCTATCACATCACGGGCTTTTTGACGTGTTTGCTCTAATAAGTGTTTAGCTTGAATACCGGTAATGTGTGAAGAAGAAGGGTTACCAAAGCAGATTTGCATAGTATGCGAAACAACCTCTGCAATACAAGGTAGCACCGGTGTTGTTGCGTTTGCATCAAGGTAAATTTGTGACGATGAGTCAGTAGGTAATATTAAATCAGACATTAAAAAACGCACCATATTACTAAAAGATATATCTTATAACCCATTCTACATAAAATTAATGGGTCGCGTAAGAATCAATTAGTCTCTCAAGTGCGTTTTCTATACCATTTGATACTATACCCAAAATACCTAAATCTTCAGGTGATTTAGGTATAAAGCTAATTAAACAAAGTTCGTGTTAGCTATGCTCAATCAGTTGTTCTTCTTGTTTCGTTGACCAAGCATTGAGTAAGGCTTTTACCAATGACGCTAGTGGAATTGCAAAAAACACGCCCCAAAAACCCCATAAGCCACCAAAAAACAGTACCGCAACAATAATAAATACCGGGTTCAGATCAACCGCTTCAGAAAATAGTAACGGCACCAGCACATTACCATCTAATGCTTGAATAATGCCGTAGATGATCAGTATGGTCCAAAACTGGGTTTCTAAACCAAATTGAAATAATGCCACGGCCGCAACCGGTATGGTAACAAGTGCCGCACCCACAAAAGGGATCAATACTGATAAACCCACTAATACGCCCAATAGCGCTGCATAACGTAAATCAAAAATAGTGAACGCGATAAACGATACTGAGCCTACAATCAAAATTTCAAACACCTTACCACGAATATAATTCATGATCTGTTGGTTCATTTCGTGCCATACCTGCAAGATTAAGCGTCTTTGTTTTGGAACGAGTTTTTCTGCACTTCTGATCAACTCCAGCTTATCTTTGAGCATAAAGAATACCAGTAATGGTACTAAAATAAGATAGATCAACCACGCCACTACATCTTTTAATGATGTCAACGAGACCGATAATAATACTTGGCCAAACTCAATTGCTTTGGCTTCAACACTGCTGACCACTGATTGTACTTGCTCTGCATTAATTAAACTGGGGTATTGCTCAGGCAAGTGCAGTAAAAAAGATTTTCCCTGCTCTATCATGTGCGGGCTTTCTTGCACTAAATTACTAGCTTGCTGCCACAGTATTGGGCCCATGCCGATCACTAAGGTCAGCATCAACCCTGAAAAAATCAACATCACTATAATAGTGGCAGTAAAGCGATGTAAGCCAAAACCCTCTAAATGCGCAACCGGCCAATCAAGCAGATAAGCAATCACTAAAGCAATCAGCACAGGTACAATAAGTGCACCAAAGAAATAAAACATCGCCATTAAAGCGAGTAATAAAAACAATAAGGTCACTGAATGCGGATCTGAAAACTTCCTTTCGTACCACATTTTTACATATTCAAACACGATTTAGCTCCACGATTAACAATCCACGTTGTTGCTCTAATTTGTACTGATAATGATTTTTTTGCAAAAAGCGCTCCATATCTTTGGTAGATTGGTCTGCCAAAAGTGTAAATCTTATCGATTGCGCCGCAGCTAAAGCTTGGCGCAAAGCCAACTTAAACTGGATAAATTGCTGCGGGCATTTAAATCCGCGCAAGTCTTGCTCTAGCATAACCAATTATCTACCCTATAAAAATGAATAATACGGTCTTTATCAGTACTATTAATAACAAATGTAACTTTTTCTTAAAACACGCATCGCAATAGTTTATCCTTGTAGCATAGTTTGTAGTAAGGATAAGTTAATGTCTGGCACGCATAATAAAGCGCAACTACCCAGTAATCCAACTCTTAAAGAAATTAACTGGTATAAAAAACAAATAAATTGGGGTGAACTCCCACCCTTCTATCACCTTGTCGCCTCTTCAGTGAGCGAGTCGGAGGGGATATTAGAACACGGTTTTGATAATGCCGTGAAAAAAATAATTGATAGGCGCAATTGGAATCTCGATTTACTAGGAGGTCATGAAGACACTCTTGGGGAGATCCACTGTGAAAATAAGCCAAGAATTGCGTTGCATCAAGTGTTCACCGACCGAGGCTTTGAATTATGGGCACAACCCTACGCAAAAGACGTTACAATAGATAAATACGTTAAAGATAACCGCTTTATGGAGTTTAACGAGTGGGATCCAGTGTCAATGAAAAGTTTGATCCGGATTAACCAATTACATAAGTTTATTGGTTTTTACTTTGAACGTGGTGACAAAGCAGATAAGGCGCTTATTCTCCATGCACACAAGGTAGTACATAAAATCATTAGTTTTTTACAGCGAGAATTGAACGTTGTAAAGCTAGATGGGGTCACAATCAAAGAATTGTATCAATTGTGCGAACGAGATAGCAGAGCATGCAGTGACGAAATCGACATTGCTAAACTCATGCTAGGTGAAAACCATAACAAGGAATAAAATGCAGCTTAAATCAGCCTTTATTACATTATTCAGTACACTTTTAACATTTAGTGTGCTGGTAAGTGAGCCATTAAAGGCACAAACCAATTTTACATTGCCAGATCTTGGTACTTCAGCATTACAAGCTTTGCCGCTTGAAAAAGAACAAGCTATCGGAAAGGTGATGATGATGCAAATTCGTGGCTCATCACCGGTTGTTAATGATCCTGTGCTTGATGAATATTTAACCACAATTGGCCGTAAGCTAGTTGCCAATGCCAATGATGTACGCTTTCCGTTTTCATTTTTTTGGATCAACAATCCGGAAATCAACGCATTTGCTTTTTATGGTGGCCATGTTGGGGTGCACACCGGTTTAATTGCGCAATCCGATAACGAAAGTCAGTTTGCCTCAGTACTTGGTCACGAAATTGCCCACGTTACCCAGCGCCACCTTGCACGTCGCATGCAACAACAACAAGATAACAGCGCACTCACTATCGCCGGTATGATTGCCGGTATTTTAGCAACCGTTGTGTCTCCTGATGCCGGTATCGCGATTATCTCAGCCAGTCAAACACAAAGCGCATTTAGTCAACTCACTCATAGCCGCTCAGCTGAGCAAGAAGCCGACCGCATTGGTATGCAAACACTCAATAATGCAGGATTTGATCCTTACGCATCCAGTGAATTCTTAACTAAACTTGCTGCGCAAATTCGTTATAAATACAAACCACCAGCCTTTTTGCTGACTCACCCATTACCTGAGAGCCGCGTGTCTGATGTGCGCTTACGTGCACAGCAATTTGAAAAACGTCAACTTCCGGATAGCTTAGAATTTAACCTTGCCAAAAGCCGCGTGATTGCTCGCTACCACCAAACACCAGAAGCGGCTGAAAACTTCTTTAGAAAGCTCATACGTGAAAACAGTTTTTATAATAAAACAGCGCTTAATTATGGCTTGGGTATTAGTTTATTGGATCAAAAAAAGCTCGATGAAGCGGCGCCTATTTTAGACGAACTTTTAAAGTCTGATCCTAAAAATTTATTCTATATTGATACGCATACTGATCTATTGATAGCTCAGAATAAAGCCGCCGAAGCAGTAAAGTTTTTAGCCGCGTTGCATGAAAACCGTCCTAACAATCAAGTTATTACCTTAAACTATGCCAATGCTGCACTTGAAGCTGAGCAATACGATGTTGCAGTGCAAATATTAAAATCATTTTTACTCGAAAAGCCTGAACATAATTTAGGCATGCAACTTCTTGCAGATGCCTATAAAAAGCAAGATAACTTAGCCGCTTATCATGAAGCAAATGCCGACGTTCTTGCACAATACGGCGCCTACTTAAAAGCCGCTGACGAAGTACAAAAAGCACTCAATTTTGTAGAACCACAAGAGCTAATTAAACAACAACGTCTCAAAGCATTGTTAACGCAATACCGCCAAATGCAAAAAGAGCTCGCAAGGCTTTAAGTCTGGTGCTGCTTGGCCTAAAATAGCCTTACTTTATCTAATTGGATTGTTACTATGTCTGTTACTATTTTTCATAATCCACGTTGTTCAAAATCGCGTGAAACATTAGCCCTACTTGAGCAAAAATCGATTCAGCCAGAGATAATCGAATACTTAAAAACACCATTGAATCATGAGCAAATCAGCATCTTAGTTAAACAGCTAGGGTTTTCTTCAGTACGTGAACTAATGCGTACTAAAGAAGATATTTACAAAGAGTTAGACCTTAAAAATGAGCATGATGAAAACGTACTCATTGCAGCCATGGTTAGCAATCCAAAATTAATTGAGCGCCCTATTGTGGTAAATAACAATAAAGCCGCACTGGGTCGCCCACCAGAAAACGTACTAAGCGTACTTTAATGAGCGTCACTATTGTTGTGTTGTATCATTCAAGTCACGGCTCTGTTGCAGCCATGGCACATGAAATTGCAGAGTCGATTGAATGCCAAGGCGGTACTGCACTGCTAAGAACCTTTGTAGCTAGAGAATCTCACGATATTGTGATCAGCAAAGATGACTTAATCCAGTGTGATGGGTTAGCATTTGGCACCCCTACTCGCTTTGGTATGATGGCCTCACAAGCCAAAGCTTTTTGGGAAACCACCAGCGACTTATGGTTAAAAGGGCAATTAATAGATAAACCAGCCTGTGTATTCTCATCATCAAGTAGCATGCATGGCGGCAATGAAGCAACGTTGCTTAATTTGTCACTGCCATTATTACACCACGGTATGCTGTTAATGGGTGTGCCCTATGAAGTACCGGAATTACTTGCCACACAAACCGGTGGCACTCCCTATGGTGCAAGCCATGTTGCTGGTGCACAAAATAGCGCGCAATTAAGTAAAGACGAAATTAAAATTTGCCAAAGCGTTGGCCAACGCTTAGTTAAAATCACGAGAAAATTACAATGACATCGCACAGCGATTTAAACCCACAACTCACACCGAAAAAGGCTATCACTATCCGTTTTCAACGTATTGCAATAATTGGCTATATTGGCTTGTTACTGCTGATGCCACTTTGGTTGTTTTTATTAGAGCCTAGAGAAGGTCATAGCAATGGATTTATTTTTGTTGTGTATATTCTGCCGCTTTTACTGCCGCTAAAAGGCATCATTCAAGATAAACCTTATACGTATGCGTGGGCAAACTTTATTGTTATGTTCTATTTTATTCACGGTTTTACCCTACTGTGGGTCGCACAAGAACAACTAATATGGGTCGTTTTAGAGCTGCTGTTCGCCAGTATGATGTTTATTGGTTGTACTTATTATGCACGTCACCGAGGTCAAGAGCTGGGGCTAAAAATTCAAAAACTAAAAGATGAGTTAGCAACAGAAAAAGCGGCTCATGAATTTAATAAAAAAGACTAAAGTTAATACCAAACGACTTAAATATTTAACCATTCTAGCGAGCTAAATGGTCAGTAACTTAACACGATTGGTATAACAACTAAAAAACGCGCTTAATTAGCGCGTTTTTGTCTACGGTACATGCAAGAAGCTTAAACAACTTCACTTAACGTTGCCAATGCAACAATACTTGCTAAGCCTAGCTGCCCAACTAAACTGATCAATGAGCAACAACGCAGTACAAATAACCCCCATGGGTGTTTAATATGAGGGTATAAAGCGCAGCGCTTCAAACTAATTGCAAAAAAGAAGCAGACAATTGCCAACATGGTTAAGCAAAGCGTCAGTTCACTTTTAATTGCAATCGAATCATCAAAAAAGAAAAACAACTGTAGCGGCAACAATAAAGTCACGATGGCATGTAAGGCGTGGACTTTTTTGATCCGCGAAAATTGTCCATCCGGCGATAATTCTTTAATACCAAAATCACGCTCTAAGCATTTCACTAACTGACTGGCTTTAACACTCACTGCTAAACGATAACAACTTAAGCCATCACAGTTACGAACACGAAAGTCATAGCCAGACTTCAATAATAGCACCATCAAAGGTTCATTTTTTGCTAGTACCGCATAATGTAAAGCACTGTTACCAAGGGCATCACGTTGTTTTTTATCTTGTTTATCTAATAAGGTTTGTACTAAATTAACAAACCCTTTTTCAACTGCCCACATAAAGGCCGTTTTACCATTTTCATCCGCCAACGTGCCTGTTGCACCTTGCTCTATAAAACGCATCGCCATCGTTTGTTTAGCTGTGTCAAAACGCAAATGCGCCAACAGTGCTTGTTCTAATAGCACCACTGAGTCAACATCTGGTGATACTTGGGTTAATAAGGTGAAATAATCCTTTCCGCCAGCAACTTTTTTCGCCGCTAATTCACTTAACGCATTAACGTCATCGATTGAGTCAGGTATAAAGGTGCTAAAACGTTCACGAAAATCAACTTCTTTCCACAGTGCCAAGGCATCTTCGGCACTCATTTTACTGCCCGCATTGAGCGCATACTCGATGATTGTAAAATAGCGTTTTGAGAATAACTGAGATAATAACGTAACGGGTGTTTCTATCGTTGTTTGTGACGCTACAGCTGCATATTTTTCAAGGCGTTGGCAAAGTAATAGCACTAAACTCTCTGGGCTATACTCGTTATCAAAATAGTAATCTTTAGCTGCCGAAATATACTGTTGAGCGGCTTCATCATATTCACAGATATGTTGGAAAAAACACTCTTCAAATGGCTCAAGGGGAGTTAACCAGGTTAAATAATAGATAGGCGGTAGCACAGTGGTACACACGCCATTGTCTTCTTCAGTCGAGCGACAAGCCGGCCATGCTTCTAAAGCGTCTAAAATAAATGCACCGTTTTGCTCAATAAGTCCTTTGACTAATAACGGGTATTCTTTAGGCCAAATAAGTACATTTTCCATTAAAAAAACACAACTCCAGTGTCTATCTTGCTCGGTACAAAGGTCAGTAAAAGAGTTTAACAACTACAAACTGACACTGCGCTTAATATAATTTTAAGTACCCCAGTAAATTAGTGATACCAGTGGGTATGTAAGCGCTTATTCTAGCATACCCAAAACCACACGCTATAGCCAAACCGTGTGATTTTAAAAGAAAATAACAAAGCACCATGCAGTTAACACTGCACGGTGCTTTAGGTTGGAGACTTACTTGGAAATGATTACTTACTGTTAAGCTCAGCTGTCACTTGGTCAAGGCCAACTTCTGAAATTCGTTGAATAACTTCTTTTTGCTTTGCACTGAGTAACGAAATACCTTCAGCGACAATATCATATACTTTCCAGCTACCATCTTTGCCTTGGCGAAGCTTAAAGTGTAAGTCAATCGTTGGCGCATTATCTGCAATAATTTGCGTCTTAACCGTGGCAAACTCGCTCTCTGCAGCATCGTTACTTTCTTCGAATTTTATTTCTTGCCCGGTATATTTCATTAATGCACTAGCATAGGTAGTGGTTAAGTAATGCTCCACTGCACTTATAAATGCAGTCGCTTGTTGGCGATCGATACCTTTAATGTGCTTACCTAATAATTTATAGGAAACAAATTTAACATCTATATTAGGCATTAAATACTGATCAACAATGTGTGCCATGTCACTTTTGCTCGCTGTGCCTTGGCTGTTTATTTTGCCAATTTCACTAAACAGCTGATCGCCTACCTGAGTTAATAACTGATTAGGTGACTGTTGTGTTTGCGCAAACAAGGAAGCACTAAAAACTAGCGCGATTAATAATAAATAACGACCAAGTGAAGTCATTGTTGATAAGTCCTAAGTAAATCTTGTAGCGTAATTTACGCTGTTCATAAGAGATTAAAAAGCCTCAAAATAGCACCTTATTAGTGCCAACACGGCATCAATTGATTTAATCTTTTTATTTCATATTGTTAGCTAAGCTCATGTAATAACACACAGAGTCTGTGAATTTATGCCACTTGAATTAGCCTCCCCCACGCCCTTATTTTGTAAATAACGTTTTCATCTAAAGAGCTTTACCATGTTATTTAAAACATTAACTGTATTGATTTTATTATCTATTTCCATGTTCAGCAGACTATCTTATGGCGCGCCCTATACACTTTCCCCTCATGGCTATGCCATTGATTACATTCAGGGGGAAGGTGATGTTAAAGGTTTAAAACTGGCATACCAATACCATGCTCCGGCACTACAATCATTAATTGAAAATACCCATATTTACTTAGAATCAAGTATTAATATTTGGGAATACGGCGCAGATAATAGCCATCAGACAAATGTTGTCCTTGCAATATCCCCGGTATTTCAACATCTGATCAGCTCAGTGCGCGGTATTCCTTTGTATTTCGAAGCCGGCATAGGGGTTTCATTAGTCAATGACACTCACTTCGCCGGCAAAAATGTGAGTACCCACTACCAGTTTGAAGACCGACTAGGCTTTGTTGCTGATTTTGGAAAAACCAAAGCTGCGGTGCGTTATTTACACTATTCAAATGCAGGGTTTAAAAGACCAAACCCAGGTCTTGATTTTATTTCGCTGTCGTTTTCTAGACGTTTTTAACCCTAGAAATCTTTGCTACACTAAGTACTTATAAATGACTCGTTAGAGATCACCATGCAAATTTGGCATATACTCATCATCATCTTAGTGTTGGCAATCATTATCGGTAATATTTTGCTGATCAAACACTCAGCAAAAATGGATTTTAAAAAACCAACCGATGAAGATGAACTCAAATCAGAGCAACAAAAAAAGCCCTAACTAAGTTTTGTTAGGGCTTTACATCGTAGGAGATGTTCTTTACTGCAGCTCCTCACGCAGCTCTTTGGTTGCTTTAACCATATTATCAAGAGCTTGTCGCGTTTCTTGCCAACCACGGGTTTTCAAACCACAGTCCGGGTTTACCCATAAACGCGCAACCGGTATTTTTCGTGCGGCTTTATGGATCAACGTTTTCATCCATGCAATATCCGGTACATTCGGAGTGTGAATATCATATACACCTGGACCAATATCATTTGGATAATCAAAATTCTCAAATGCTTCAAGTAGTTCCATGTTAGAACGTGAGGTTTCAATGGTGATCACATCGGCATCCATATCTGCAATCGCGGCAATAATACCGTTAAATTCGGCGTAACACATGTGAGTATGAATTTGTGTTTCATCTTTCACACCGCTTGCTGAGACCCTAAATGCATACGCTGCCCATTCTAAATATGCTTGCCATTGGCTACATTTAAGCGGCATACCTTCACGAAATGCAGGTTCATCAATTTGAATAATATCAATACCGGCATTTTGTAAATCGACCACTTCATCACGTAACGCAAGTGCAATTTGATTAGCGATGGTGGGTTTGTCTAAATCATCACGAATGAATGACCAAAACAGAATAGTTACAGGACCTGTTAGCATGCCTTTCATTTTCTTACTCGTCAGCGACTGTGCGTATTTTGTCCACTGAACCGTCATCGCTTTTTCACGTGATATATCCCCCCAAATTACAGGTGGTTTCACGCATCGCGAGCCGTAGCTTTGCACCCAACCAAACTGGGTAAAAGCAAAGCCTTCTAATAGTTCAGCAAAGTATTCAACCATGTCATTACGCTCCGCTTCGCCGTGCACTAACACATCTAAATCAAGCGCCTCTTGCTCTTCAACAGCGTAGCGAATTTCTGCTTTAATTTGCCTTTGATAATCATCCGCAGATAATTCACCGGCTTTATAATCACGGCGTGCTTGACGAATTACTTGAGTTTGTGGAAATGATCCTATCGTGGTGGTCGGCAGTAGCGGTAAATTAAGTGCTGCATGTTGTTTTTCAATACGTTGAGCAAATGCATGATTACGCTTACCGTCTTTTGCGGTGAGTGCAGTTACACGCTGTTGTACAGCTGTATTATTTACACGAGTAGAGGTTAAGCGTGCTTTAATAGGTGCTGAATAAGCAACGAGCTCACTGATATCATTGCTTTCAAGCGCGGCTTTTAATAATGACAGCTCTTGGCCTTTTTGTTTTGCAAATGCAAGCCATGAACAAAGTTCATCATCGAGCTTTTCTTCTTGCTCTAAATCAACCGGTGTATGCAGTAAAGAACAAGATGGGGCAAGCCATAGATTATCACCGCGCTTTAGCGCAATGTCTTTTATGCTATTAAATACAGCCTCTAAATCAGTACGCCAAATATTACGGCCATTTACTACGCCTAATGATAAAACTTGATCTGTACTTAATAATATATCTAGTTTTGCAACATCAACATTTGTTGCAACACAATCAAAATGTACGCCATCAACAGGGTAACCTGCAATATCATCAAAGTAGGCAGTGACTGAGTCAAAATAACTAGCAAGTAACAACTTCACGCCTTGACCTGCAAGTGCACGAAAGCTTGTTTTTAATGCCTCTTGATAATCTTCAGTCAGCTCTAAACCTAATATAGGCTCATCAACCTGTACCCATTCAATCCCTTGCTGCGCTAATTTAGCGAACACGTGTTGATAAACAGCTAATAGTTTTTCAAGTAAGCTAAGTTTATCAAACTCCTCACCTGCACATTTTGCTAAGTAAAGATAAGTGACTGGGCCGACCAATACTACTTTTGCATTGTGCCCCAATGCTTGTGCTTGAGTAACTTGCTCGAATAACTCAGTGCAAGTTAGTTGAAACTGCTGATCATGAGTTAGCTCTGGAACTATGTAATGATAATTAGTATTAAACCACTTTGTCATTTCGCTTGCTGCACATGAACAACCGCTTGGTGCACGACCACGCCCAATACGAAATAATGTATCAAGATCAATGCTACCATCCGCTTTTTGATGACGCTTGGGCACTGCGCCAATCAATAAAGAGGTAGATAACACATGGTCATACCAAGCAAAGTCACCTACCGGTAATAAATCAATCCCAGCATCTGCTTGAAGAGCCCAATTTTCTGCCCGGATCGTCTTACCTTGATCAAGCAACTGCTCTTGGCTGATTTTACCAGCCCAGTATGATTCTACTGCAAATTTTAGTTCACGCTTTCTACCTATGCGAGGAAAACCTAAGTTATGTAATTGTGCCATGTTGAAATTCCCTTCCAGCTGTTTAGATAGCTAAACCATAAACCTATACCTGACATCAAACAATTGATGCTTCCTCAGTTTCAACTTGAGGTAAATTCATGGAAATGATTTTTTGCAAACTCAAAAAACACAATGACATCGCTGTCAAATATGGTGCTATAGTAGATTTGTAAATTTCACGTAAAAAAACGGGATTTATAGCCATCTAGACGTTGAAGCATCTTAATTTAAGGCGTATTATGGCTGTAATCTGAGTTAAACTCACCTTTACCATGAGAATTATTAAAGATGATTGATGTAAAACACTTAAAGACCATCGCAACCTTGAAAGAAACCGGTTCTTTGGTAAATACTGCGCGCGAATTATTTTTGACTCAATCCGCTTTATCTCATCAAATCAAAGATTTAGAAAACAAGCTTGATTGCCAACTATTTGAACGTAAAACTCAACCGGTGCGCTTTACCCCACAAGGTATGCTATTACTTGAACTTGCCAGCGAAGTACTCCCGCGTGTTGAAGCAACCAAATGCCGTTTAAAAGAAAGTCTTAATCAACCAATTTCACAATTACGACTCAGTGTTGAATGCCATGCTTGTTTTCATTGGTTATTACCAACAATTAAAGAATTCAATAACTTTTGGCCTGATATCAAAGTTGATTATGAGCGCGGCTTTAGTTATGACGCTATTCCTGAGCTGCTCAGTGATGAATTAGATTTAGTACTCACTTCAGACATTCGTGAACCAGATAAACTTGAATACGCACATTTATTTGATTTTAAGCTTAAATTAATTGTTGCCCCAGATCATGAACTAGCGAAAAAAGCCTATGTAACGGCGCTTGATTTGAAAAACGAGACGATTATTTCATACCCTATTCCACGAGAGCGTCAGGATATCTTCAAACATTTTATTCAAAATGCACGTTTTGATGGCACCTTGAAAACCGTAGATCAGGGCTTGCTCATTTTTCAGCTTGTCAGTGCCGGAATGGGGGTTGCAGCATTACCGGATTGGTTAGTAACACCATATGAAAGCCAAGGACTCATTAAGTCGATTCCATTAGGCGCGCTGGGATTAACCCGTCCAATGTATTTAGCCATGAAAAAGAATATGAAAGATAACCCAGTGAGACCGAGTATGCTTATCAAGATTCAGTTGCCAGTTAACGCTAAGTTATTTTTTAGCTAGCCCAGCCCTAAGCAGGGAGCAATTCCCTGCTTTTCCTCCTAGGTGTTTTTTATGTTCAAAATCAAA